>CAZEHW010000033.1:11774-20361 GCA_964511865.1 uncultured Hyphomicrobiales bacterium
AAGAAACATAGCTGTGGCGCCATTAGCAGATATTTGATTATTTGCAATATATCCCTGACTACCATTGGTTGCATAAAGTGAATAAACAGATGCGCCTGCAGCTTTAATATCAATGTCATTGTAATATATTTTTGCAAAAGTACCATTAAGCAGAACAGTATTGTTGTTTGCTGATAGCTGTCCGATTGTTCCGCATCCTATTCTATTAGTTTGGATATAGACAGTTGTTGAGGAATTACCTGAATTGTTTACAGTAATAGCATTTGCTACATGTGCACCAAACAAATCATCTTCAATAGTAATTTTATTATTTTGTATTCTTAAATTTGGAATACTCTCGGCAAAAATTCCATGAACATCAACGATGGATGATACCAATGAGTTGTTTTCTATCAAAGTTGACCCGGTAAAGTTTGTAGGATCTGTGTTTGTTACATAAATAACAGCATCATTTGCAGAACCACCGCTGAAACCGGAAAATGAGTTTCTGGTAATTTCAGTACCGTTGGTTGAAGAAATTCCAAACTCTGTACCACTACCGGTAAATTTATTAGTATCTATTTTTACAACATTTTCAGTGCAGGGATTTCCGTCAGGAGTTCCATATAGCTGAATACATTTCCATGTATTATTGTTAAAAATATTGTAAGAAATATCAAATTTACGAGGGCAGAAACCGGATTCATTAATACCAATTGCACCATTGTTAAATATATTATTTACTACTGTAACATCGTATGAGCTAATCAAATTAACAGATGTATGGTTACTACCCTCATCTGCACCGGCTACGTTTTCAAATATATTATTAGTTATTGAAACGCCATTACAAGCATCTAAGTTGATTATACCTCCATAACCGTTTGTTGCTACAGGGTTGCCCAAGTCATCTCCGGTAAAAAATGTTAGTCCTTCAATTGTAACGTTATCAGCAGAGCTCATATTCAATATATAAGGAGTTGTTGCGTCAGTTTCGTACCAAACAATAACATCATCAGGATCACCTGAAGAAGATTTGATAGTAACATTAACATCGCCTGTTGTAGGATATGTGCTGATATTAATTGGACCTTCATACATAGCAGGACCGGGGTCTGCGATCGGAAATTCAAAAGTTATTGTTCCTTCCCCTATTACACCTGCTTGTGAGAGATAATCTGTAGCTTCTGTAATCGATGCAAATGTGTTTGATGATCCTTCGTAAGCACCAATATAATATGTAGTTGGCAACAAAGCCGGTGCGGTATATACTCTTAAAGCATTATTGTTTAATGGATTATCGTCAATTTCACCATCATTTAAGTTTTCGGAAAAGGCATCAATCGTATATGTCCTGAATTCATTAAAATTCCATGTCCCGACTATCACTTCTTCTTCTTCATCCTGTGCCAGGCTGCCCGTCCAGGTGAATGTTCGGGACATAGTGGCTGGATTATACCATGCTTCATCTTGGTCAATTCTCCAGACAATGTCGAGAGATGTCAATTCAGGTTCATAATAATTCTTTATATTTACAGCAATATTCTGAATCCCTTTTGAAATGGCTCCTGCGGGCTGTGTAATTGCAGTAACTCCGGCATCATATAAAGGTTTTGGCATAGTAAAGTCAAAATCTGCAAAGTCACCATAACCGTAAATACTACCTGTAACGGGTGGATAACCGGAATAATTTGCTGCAACTCTCAATCGAGTTGTTATTCCAACTGCGTCTGAAGGTATTGCAAAATAAAATGTCAATAGTCCATAACTGAACCGGTAGCCAGAATAGATTAGTTCTCCAGAATCATTGAATGATTCATTTGCATTCCAGTCCATCCAAGCTCTCAAATACATCCGATAACTATACCAGCCCCATAAATGTAAGCCGTATGTTTCCACCCTGTAGGTCTCACCTGGAATTCCAGTAAACCCCGGACCAGTTCGGCCATGCTGGCTGCAATCACTTGCGTCATAATTATAAATTAGGTTGTTTTGAGAATCATAAATTCTCATAATATCAATCGCGCCACAACCATAATTGAAGGTTGGTCCACTTGGATAAGCTGCATTAGCAACTTCAGTTAATACCGAGCTGCTAATAAATAAAGCAATAGCTATGAAAGCCAGCTTTAGTCTAAAAAGTTTTTTTAATGTCATAAAAAATTCTCCTTTATTTGTTAATAATAATTTTGATTAAAATCAATCACAATTTATTTTTTTTCATTGTCTATATATAAATATAATGTATTGTCGCATTCCTGCAACTATACAAAATATAAAACTATAAAATAATACATATAAATGCAAATTAAAATGCAAATTATATTTTTTTTAATGTTTTTTTCCATTTTTGCATTTATAACTATATATATTAACACTAAAGTTCAATAAAAATCTCATTTAATTTGAATAATTTTAGTGGGATGGTGTTAAAACTATATAAATTATGAAGTTAAAATGCATTAAAATTATTTCATTTTTATAATTAAATCATCGTAAAAATCGGTCTATTTGATTTCAAGAGTATATTTCCTTCTTCTCTATTTTCTATCTTTCTAATTTCTAATTTCTATTTTCTACTCACGGTCTCGTTCCAAGTCGGGCATTGATGTTAATTCCATGTTCTTTTACAATAAGTAAAAATTCATAAAGAGTAGTGAAAGTGGAATCCATTCGTTCAGCAAATTGTTTATCATAAACAAGCTTACCAATAACGCCATTCGAGTTTTTCAAATCTTTGGAATAGTCATGCAATTCAGTTATTAAATTATTTGCATTTGAAATTGCATCGTCAGCATTTTTTATTAGTTTTTGTGTTTCATCAATAGTAATATCAAGTTTATTTATCATATTATCTGCTTTTGGTTCATACTTATTTATTGCCGATTTAATATCTGAAGAGACAAATTTTAAATTTGAAATTGCAATTTCAAGATTTCCAATATTTTTGTTAACGAAGTTGTTTAGAGTAGCTACCATTTCATTCGTATTCGCTAAAGTATTTTCAATTCTTTTATCAGTAATAAGTATAGAAGCGGCTGAAGCAATAGTATCCAGTCTTTTCATCAGCATTTTCGCATCATTGCTCATTTCACCGACAAGAGCAATCATATCCCCGATATCGGGATTTGTTTTTCCAGGTATTTCATTTCCTGAATTAAATTTATTTGATGAAATACCCGGCATAATATCAATCTTTTTTCCACCGGTAATTTCTAAAATTCCGAGGCGTGCGCTAACATCTTCTCTGAAATCACTTATATCATCAATTTCTGCAGTTATAGAAACAGAACCATTGTCAGGAGCAATATTTAATACTTTCCCCCGCTTAACCCCATTGACAAAAATTGGAGATGTTTGCTCTATTCCGGATGAATTAGGAAACCGCATTTTTATTTTTGTAACATTGGGAGATAATGAAAAGTCATTACCAATAGTAATAGCAATAATAAAAAGCAGAATTGCCACTATTGTCACCAGACCAACTTTAATTTCTTTTGATTTCGATGAATTCATTTTTCCTAATTTTCGAATTAAAATGCAAATTTGTTAATTGTAATTTATTAAAACTAAAACAAGAAAGTATCTACTGATTTTTGATCTGAACTTTCAGTAAAATTATTTTCATTTTCATTTGATGCTGATTCAGAATCTTCAGTATTGTTGGTTTCCGAATAATTTGAAGAATCATTATCAACAACAGATATATTTGACTTTTTTTGTTCAAGCATAAGTATACTTTCAGCTATAATTTCATAAGCATATTTTTTGCCAGAACCTGCAACTTCAAACTTACGGTTTCGGATTTTTCCTTCAACATAAACTTTTGAACCCCTTGTAACAAGTTTGTCTATAACTTCTGCCAGACCACGCCATCCAACAATAGTATGCCAGTCTGTATGCTCCTTCACACCTCCATCCTTATCCCTCCATACCTGAGATGTTGCCATTCTAAAAGAAGCAACCGGTATATTATTTGGTGTTATTCTAAATTCAGGGTCATTTCCAACATTACCTATGAGCATTACTTTATTAAGTGTTCTTGACATAAATCACCTTATTCTAATTAACAAACCCGTTAACCGTAAATTATTCTTAACATTAATATAACGATAAATTTACAAAATATATATCACTTATTATAATTGAATTCATTTATACTAATTGTCATTAGACAAACTTAAAAATTACTCATTGCTCAAATATCCATTAATTTCCCAGCCTGATGTTCTTACATCATTGTTCAAATCAATAAATTGAATCCCTGTTAGTTTTACGTCAGTTCCGGAATATGGTTTCAAAATCATGTGTTGAGTCAGATTCAAATCAGTCTTTCCATAAAATACTGTATCACAATCAACGATAATATTATATAATTTTCCATAATTCTCAATAATGATTCTTGTGGGCTTATTCAGTTCTGCTTTAATTGAATCTACTTTAGTTATCAAATTACCGCTGTCAAAAACTTTACATCCATTTGTTGAATATTCAAAGGATATATTTTTATGTAACTCAAAATGGTCAATTATAGTTCTGAAATTGAATATTAATCCACTGCCATTTAATAATTCAGCAGTAAAATCTGCCTGAAATTGAGTGATTGGGATTTCTTTACAATACATATCAACAAAACTCCCGCTATAAAGCATCATGCCGTTTTTTGCAAACACATCAACACTATCAAGAGGACAGACTTTAAAACCGCTAATTTCCTCAGTATCGCTAACGTTTCGGTTTAATACAAAAATATCTGGATGACATGCCGAAATTGTTATTATAGCACAAGCAATAATTATTATTTTAACTTTCATTTTCCATTATCCATTGTCAATTATCAATTATTTATTGTATCTTAATTGTTCAGGGAAGAAAATTCTATCCCAAACGCCAATGCTTAATCCAATATACGCTCTCGAAAACTCTCCGGGTAAACCGATATTGTCAACAACATCAGTTCCAAAGCCAAGGTCTGTTGAACCCGATGCGAAACCAAGTAATAAGCTGATGTTAAGGAAACCTGAAGCACCTTCTTCCAGTTTGTTTAAAACCAGATTTAATCGCCCTCCAATATTAATGAAACTTGAAGGGTAATAGTTATACTCAAGAAATGGTTCTACCGATAATTCATCCATTAAAACTGTTTGGAAGTACCCTATTCTGATTGGCAGTACACCCAATCCCCATTCACCCTTACCCAAAACCAGCAGATTAATTAGTGAAGTTCCTGCATAAAATTTATTATTCCAAAAAGGTAATGCTATAGAGGCATTAGCAAGTTTTAATGAGACTCCTTTTAAGAAGTTGGAAGAATCAGACTTTGTTGAAAAAGTTGAAAAATCGGCTCCCGAATTTAATAATCCAAATTGAAGGAAACCTACATTCCATGAACTATGCTCATGGTCTTTCCACTCAGTTTCGGTTTCAGGGACTAAATTATGAAAATCGAGTACTGATACACCAAATCCAAGATATGGAAAAAACATTGAAACAGATTTATCAGGTTCAGGGCTACCGGCTATGAGAGGACTCCATGTCGGATTCAAACCGCCTGCCAAACCTGCATAAAGCCGAAGGTTCAATCCACCAATAGAACCAACGTCTAAAGAACCGGAAACATTAGCATACATTGATGGATAATAGCCAATTCCTGTTGTAATTGTAAAAGCAACATAGGGAATTTTATCACGAAGATAATATCTTTTCCTTATATTAAACGAGCCAATTCCCCAGAACTGCTCAACAGTTAATGCGCTTGGAGCAATTACTTCCAATGCATTGAATCCCCATGTCCAGTTCTTTGCATCGCGAAACCACCTTAAACGTTTCTCGAAGAAACCTAATCTGTAAATACCTCCGGTAAATATGGCATCTTTATCACCTATATAAGAATCGGTCATATTTTCAAAGTCAGGGTAAACACCTAATAAACCAACACCCATGCCATTGTCCGATGAAGTACCCATTAGACCTACACTTTCAAACAATCCGTAACGTATAAAATCAGGATAATTTCTTATTTCAATACTGTCGTATTGAAGCATATCCCTTTCATTCTTGAAAGTTCTCGATGAAGGAAATATCTCACCGTTATCACGATTTCCGGGTGCATTATTAACAAATCTCTGATACGTTGTATCCCGCATCGTAATAGTATAAACATCTTCCTCCACCCGGGTTTGTCCACAACTCATCAATGTAATAAGCAGACTCGCTGTTGAAATTATTAATGTAAATTTTCTCATAGCTTTTTTAAAATTTATTATCAATCATTTTTTTCGTTACAAATATTCAATCGCTAAGCGATTATTTATTATCTTAACTTCCATTATCAATTATCTAACAACTATCGACTAATGACTGTCGACTTCAACACTCAAAGCAACATAACCCTTTAATTCAGCAAACAGCTTATCTCCCTTAACAATTTGTCCAACACCTTCGGGTGTTCCTGTGAAAATACAGTCTCCCTTTTCAAGTGTAAATATTTTTGAGAGATATTCAATTAATTTACCAACGGACCTTTCCATATATTCAGTTGAGGAGTTTTGTCTCAACTCACCATTAACTTTCAAACTCAATTCAAAATTTGGTATTTGATTTCCAAATTCTTCAGCAGGAATTATTTCAGATATCGGTGCAGAAGTATGAAATCCCTTAGCAACAGACCATGGATGTCCCTTATCCTTAGCCGCCTTTTGCAAATCACGTAAAGTTGCATCAATTCCAACACCATATCCGGCGATATAATTTATTGCTTCATCCTCATGAATATTTTTACAGTCTTTACCAATCACAACCACAAGCTCAACCTCATGATGTACATTATTTGATATCTCCGGTAAAATTATCTTCCCATTATTTTCTATGTAGGCAACAGAAGGTTTAATAAAAATAATTGGGTCAGAGGACACCTGACCGCCCATTTCTGCTGCATGTTTTGCATAGTTTTGACCGATGCCATACATCGTTCTCACTTCAATCTCTTTTCCGTCTTTAAATTTAAATGTTCTCATATTTTATCAATTATCAATTATTAATTATCTAACGACTGTAAACTAATGACTAAAATTATTTATTCTTATCGGGTTCCATTACCGCCGGATTCCAATCTCTTCCTTCAAGCTGTTTAACAATAATTGCATTTGGATTTGTTGAATCAATCTTAGAATAATTAAATTCTCTTTTTTTGAAAGGCAATTTTTCATCACTGTAAATTCTGCTCATTAATTTTCCCCAAAGAGGTGCGGCTACTGTTGAGGCATATCCGTAATCATTCGGGAAAGTAATTCTTCTATCATCAAAGCCAATCCAAACACCGGCAACCAGTTCAGGAGTAAAACCAACGAACCATGCATCGGCATAGTCATTAGTCGTTCCTGTTTTACCTGCTGCTGCAATATTCTTAAAATATCTTCTAACACTGTTTCCTGTACCATGGTCAACAACACCGGACATCATATAAGTCATCATATCTGCAATCTTTGAGTGGAAAACATCAGTAGCCCTTATTGCTTTTCTTTGCTTTTGAATAATATTTCCCTGATAGTCTTCGATACTATAAAAAGAAAAGGGCTTAATATGAATTCCATTATTAACAAAAGTACCAAATGCTGAAACCAAATCAAGGGGGATAACTTCTCCTCCGGCACCAAGCGATAAAGCGGGCACTGCTTGTAATCTTGAAGTTATACCCATTCTATAAGCCATTGAAACTACTCTTGAGGGATTTGTTACCTCAGTGATTAACCGAGCGGCTACAGCATTAATCGAACCGCACAATCCCTGATATAGTGTCACAGAATCAGATGCGACATTTTTCCCTGTACCTTTAGGTACCCAGACTTCTCCTGTGTAAGGATCTGTATAAGTAAAATAACCTCTCGAAATCTTGCTTTCAGGTGTTAAACCTGTCTCTAAAGCACATGCATAAACTATTGGTTTGAAAGCTGAGCCCGGTTGTCTTTGTATCTGAGTTGCATGGTTCAATGAATACTTTGCATCAGGATGTTCATACATAAATTTAGGGGATGCTCCTACCATTGCCAATATGTTTCCTTTTGTTGGGTCTAAAACCACAAGACCGACCTGAAGAGTTGTTGCGGCATTTTTTACCGAATCTACAAAATGTCGGCTTGATTGTAATTTTTGTTCAATCTGTTTTCTTCTTCTTCTATCTCCGGCAATATAATCTGCTCTTTTATTGATAGCTTCAAGTACAATTGTATTTAACAATGCCCTGTTTCTCGACCAAGACCAATATCTTTTGAATGTTTTTTGCAATTCAGCCATATGCTCCTTAACCACTGTATTAGCATGGCTCTGTATCCTTGAATTCAGTGTGCTGTAAATCACCAGCCCGTCTCTGTACAAATCCCTTCCGCTCAGCTCATTCGAACTAAACTGTCGTCTTATCATTTCAACAAAGTGTGGAGCTGTCATAAATCTACGATGTACTGACACTTTTTTTTCAGCCAATTGAAGCGGTTCGGCAGATGCAACAGCAACTTCTGCATCTGTCCGATAATCCTGATCTTCCATAAGCTCCAAAACAAGGTTTCGTCGTCGTATAGCTCTGTCATAATCCTCCCTTCCGTTGTAATTCTCC
>CAZEHW010000034.1:0-2916 GCA_964511865.1 uncultured Hyphomicrobiales bacterium
GTTTCATCATCACCTAACATCACAATTTCATCAAGGTCTTTCATGTTTGAAGAATTTAATGGTTGTGAAAGCTTTGAGCCGTCACGATAAACGGAAATAGCTTTTAACATCATTCCCCATGATTCGAGATATACTTTGCCGATTTCATGGACAGTAGCATTTGCAGGCATATTAACCGTTTTGGATATGGCTCCTGAAATAAATGGCTGTGCGGTTGACATCATACGAACATGCCCCATGTATTGTATAAACCTTGTGCCATTTCTCCCGCATTTATTTGCGGTATCGAAAATCGGTAAGTGCTTTACCTCAAGATGAGGAGCACCTTCAATCATCATCGTACCACAAACATAATCATTAATTTCATCAATTTGTTTCTCCGAAAAACCAAGTTTACCGAGAATATCAAATTCACTGTCATCTAATTGCTCTTTTGTAAAACCAATTTTGTGGCAAAGTTCTTCGCCAATTGTCCATTTGTTAAATGCAAAGCGTATATCGAAAACAGTTTTTAGTTGAGATTCAATTTTACTAATAATCTCGTTAGTGAATCCTTTTTCTTTTAAAATCTGACCATTTAACAATGTGCATCCTTTAAAAGTACCGTGACCACGTGAGTAATTTTCAATGTCTTCAATTTGACTGTCAGTATATCCTAATTTTAAAAGAGCTTTTCGGACCGATTGATTTACAATTTTGAAATAACCTCCACCTGCAAGTTTTTTAAATTTCACAATTGCAAAATCAGGTTCAATTCCGGTCGTATCGCAATCCATAACCAAACCAATTGTTCCGGTTGGAGCCAGTACGGTAACCTGAGCATTACGGAAACCATATTTTTCGCCTTCAGAAAGAGCGGTATCCCAAACTTCTTTTGCAGATTTGAGTAAGTAAGAAGGACAATATTTTGTGTCAATACCTCTTGGACGAATTGTCAATCCTTCGTACTTTGAGGCAGGTGTATTGTGTGCGGCTCTTCTGTGATTTTTAATAACCCTCAACATCTCATTTTTATTTTTCTCGTATTCTTTAAAGGCACCGAATTCTTTTGCCATCTCTGCGGAAGTTACATAAGCTTCACCGGTAAGAATAGCTGTTACCGCACCTGCCATAGCCATAGCTTCGGGTGAATCATAAGGTATGCCATTGACCATCAGCAAAGTGCCCAAGTTCGCATATCCGAGCCCAAGAGTTCTGTAGTTGTAACTATTTTCAGCCATATTCTTCGAAGGGAATTGAGCCATAAGTACTGAAATTTCGAGAACAACCGTCCAAATCCGAATTGCATGTCTGTAATCTTCGACAAGAAATTTACTGTTGTCTTCATTATAAAATTTCATAAGGTTCAGACTGGCAAGATTGCATGCAGTATCATCAAGAAACATATATTCACTGCAAGGATTACTTGCATTAATTCTTCCCGAAATCGAACAAGTATGCCATTCATTGATTGTAGTATCGAACTGTAAACCGGGGTCAGCACTTTTCCAAGCACTGAGATTTATTTTTTCCCAAAGGTCTCGTGCTCTGACTGATTTAGCCATAGTATTGTCAGTTCTCCACTTTAAATCCCAAAGTTTATCTTCCCTAACGGCATCAATAAATTCATTGGTAACCCGGATTGAATTGTTTGAATTTTGACCACTGACAGTATTGTAAGCTTCACTTTCATAATGAGTATCATAGTCTTCAAATTTTAAATTTGTGTACCCCTGGTCGGCTAATGTTATAACTCTCATAATATAGCTTAAAGGAACACCACGTCTTAATGCACGTTTGATAAGTAAATTCAATTCATGATTTTTTTCTCTATCGGAACCGTTAGCAATTGCTTCCTTAAGAATAGCACTAAGAAATTTAGAAATAACTTTTGAACCGCTAACCAAAGCGGCAACTTTTTCTTCTTCTTTGGCTTTCCATTCGATAAACTTTTCAATGTCGGGATGGTCAATATCGACAATAACCATTTTTGCTGCACGCCTTGTAGTACCACCGGATTTTATTGCTCCAGCGGCTCTGTCAAAAACTTTGAGGAAACTCATTAAACCGGAAGATACCCCCCCTCCGGATAATGGCTCCTTTTCGCCTCTTAAGTTGGAAAAATTAGTCCCCGAACCACTGCCAAACTTGAAGATTCTTGCTTCGCGAACCGCCAAATCAAAGATACCTCCTTCTCCAACAAGGTCGTCCCTTAAAGATTGGATAAAACAGGCATGCGGTTGAGGTCTTGTGTATGCATCGTCGGATTTTTTTAATTCATCCGTCTCAGGTTCAACAAAGTAATGTCCCTGCTTACTTCCTGTAATCCCATAAGCCCAAGCTAACCCTGTATTGAACCATTGTGGAGAATTTGGAGCTGCCATCTGGTTAATGAGCATATATACAATCTCATCGTAGAAGACTTGTGCATCTTTTTCGGTGTCGAAATAATTATATTTTTCTCCCCAATGTCTCCATGCACCGGCTAATCGGTGAACAACCTGTTTAATTGAATTTTCAGAACCAAATGTTTGTTTTCCATCTTCATCCAAAACCGGCTCATTATTTTCGTCAAAGAGTGGAACATTTGTTTTTCTGAAGTATTTTTGTGCTAAAATATCTGTAGCAACCTGAGACCAATCAACCGGAACTTCAACATTTTCCATCTTAAAAACTTCCGAGCCGTCAGGATTTCTTAAGACAGATGTCCTCTGTAAATAATCGAATTGGTCGTAAGGCGATACACCTTCTTTTGTGAATTTTCTTTCGAACCTCATGTTGAACCTTCTATGTATTTTATTATTAAATTTTCAAATTAACGAAACAAAATCATTCGCTGTTAATTCACATTTTCTAAAGTAACAAATTACTTGTAAAAAACAGCGTACTTATTTTAAAAAAAATTTTTAAAAGAAAAAAATGCCCTGAACCGAAAAA
>CAZEHW010000034.1:2926-19611 GCA_964511865.1 uncultured Hyphomicrobiales bacterium
ATTATATTATACTTTTCAAAATTAATTTATGTTCTTTGAATAATCAAATCACATTACTAATGAAAAATTAGTTATTATTTCATTTTGAAAAAAATTTAGTTTTCCAAAAACTTTACACAGTATATAATGATAGATTTTTTCGTACATATAGATACATTAGTTTTCTATTTAATTAATGTAACAATATCAAATCCATTTTTTGATTCGGTTATGCCGTTCATTACCGAATTAAGGAATTGGTATATTGTTTACATCATTTTATTTGTCTGGCTTTTTTGGAAGGGAGGCAAAAACGGCAGAATAGCCGCATTGTCACTCATTCTTTCCATTGTTATAACAGACCAGATAAATAGCATGGTCTTAAAAGAAATTTTCGGAAGATTGAGACCTTGCGTCACACAAGAAAACATAAATTTGCTTGTCTCGTGCGGAGCCGGTAAATCATTTCCATCTTCTCATGCCGCCAATAGTTTTGCTGCTGCAACAATACTATCTTTTTTCTACATGCACTACAAATATGCATTTTTTTTAATTGCCTTTTTAATCTCATTTTCAAGAGTCTATGTCGGTGTTCATTACCCCATAGATGTTATCGCAGGAGGAATTGTCGGATTCATTATAGCATTTATTTTAATAAGTATAATTAAGCTATATTATCGTCCGATTAAACCGATATAAAGTCTTCAACTATTTTTCCATCGCTCATTCTAAGAATTCTTTTTGCCGATGCAGCGACATCTGTGCTGTGAGTGGCAATAACAAATGTCTTGGAATATTTATTTTTCAAATCGAGTAATAACTCAAGCACTGCATCAGCATTGCTTTTATCAAGATTTCCGGTTGGCTCATCTGCAAAAACAATAGCAGGGTTATTAATCAACGCTCTTGCAATTGCTGCCCTTTGCTGTTCACCTCCTGAAAGTTCGGAAGGTTTTTGATTTTGCTGATCTGTAATACCGACAATCCCTATTAACTCCCTTGCTTTTGAAGATGCTTCTTTGTAAGACAGACCTGCAATCAGAGCAGGCATCATGACATTTTCAAGAGCAGTAAACTCAGGCAACAAGTGATGAAACTGAAATACAAATCCAATATGTTTGTTCCTCATTGCCGTAAATCCTTCTGATGATAATTTTGAAAAATCAAAAACATCGTCATTAACATTAAGTATAATGTTTCCTTCATCAGGTTGGTCAAGAGAACCAAGTATATGAAGCAGAGTGCTTTTTCCTGCTCCGGATGGACCCATTAACGCAACCAATTCACCCTTATTGATATTTACTGACAGACTCTTAAGAACATATGCCTTTTTGTTGCCGGCAATTTCATAGGTTTTGCTAATATTTTCTGCCAATAAAATTGGTTTATTTTCCATAAATGATATTTTATTTTTAGTCTAAACTAAACTTTTACAATATTACAATAATTATTTGAAATAATGAAAAAAAAAGACGTTCAAAGAACGTCCTTTTAAAAAAACTATTAATTATTAAGCATTTTTTTCTTCTTCAGGAGTTTCTGTTGTTTTTTCATTTGCCGGTTTTTCGTCAACAACTTCTTCTGTAGCCGGAGCTTCGTCGATAATTTCAGTGGTTTCAGCAACTTCTTCTATTGGATTTTCAGGTGCAACATCTTCGGTTACTCCTGCTACATTTTCTACCTGAGTTGTTTCTTCAACCTCAGCTTCTTCAATTATTTCTTCCTCTGCTACAACGGGTGCTGTTTTTTCCTTTTTAACTTTAATTTTGTCGACTTTTTTGGTTCTGCGTTTTTTCTTTGATTTGAAATCAACGGCACCATCTTGTGGAGCAGACCAATCAACTAATTCGATAATTGCAGTTCGACCACCATCACCTCTGCGTGTTCCTGTTTTAATAATTCTTGTATAGCCACCAGGTCTTTCAGCAACCAAAGGAGCAATAGTATCGAATAATTCCTGTAAAACAGCTTTATTTTTAATGTCTTTATAAACAATCCTTCTGGAGTGAACATCAATTGTCTGACCTTCAGCCAATAAGCCCTGCTTTTCTTTTTGAATTGCTCTTTTTGCCCTAGTGATAATCTGCTCTGCATAAGGACGCAATTCTTTTGCTTTTGCTTCAGTAGTTGCAATTCTTTTATGTTCGAACAAAGAAGTAGCAAGAGTTCTCATTAAAGCATCCTTGTGACTACTAGTTCTTTTTAATTTTCTCCCTTTATTCAAATGTCTCATATCTAATACTCAATAATAAACTAAAATAACCAATACTTATTAATATAAATCACTCAGAGCAATTTTTTGAACTTCTTCTTTTAAAAATTTATCTACATTCATTCCAAACTCCAAGCCATGCTGTAGAACAACGTCGGCGAGTTCGGTTAAAGATTTTCTTCCGAAGTTTCTGAATTTCAATAATTCAGATTCCTGCAATTTCACAAGTTCAGCAAGAGTTTTAATGTTTGCTGCTTTCAAACAGTTGTGTGCTCTGACAGACAGTTCCAATTCCTCAACAGGTGTGAGCAATATTTTGCGAAGTTTATTTCTTTCTGCTTCTTTAACTTCTTCTTCGACCATTACCTGTTGCTGTTGTTCTTCTTCTACTTCGGCAAAAGTAATAAAGTATTTAATATGGTCGTTAATGATTTTAGCTGCATTGTTTAAAGCTTCCTGGGGGCTAATACTGCCGTCTGTTGTTACTTCAATGGTAAGCTGTTCGTAGTCAGTTTTTTGACCAACACGGAAAGGCTCGACATTATATACAACATTTTTAATTGGAGTATAAATAGCATCTATAGGCAGCATACCAATCGGAAAGTCAACAATTTGATGTTCTTCCGAAGGTATATAACCTTTACCTCTTCCAATCCTTAATTCAACTTCAAATTCTGCATCCTTTGCTAACTGAGCAATGTAATGATCAGGATCCATTACTTCAATTTGACTTGAAGCATCCTGCATATCTTTTGCAGTCCAAGTGTGGGGTCCTTTTAACTGAAAGATAATTCTTTGTGCTTTTTTGTCCAATGTTTTCAATCTGACCTCTTTTAGGTTCAAAATGATTTCAGAAACATCTTCAACAACACCTGAGATGGTCTGGAATTCATGCAAAACATCGCTGATTTTCAGTCCAATTATTGCAGCACCCGGAATCGAGGAAAGCAATACTCTTCTCAAAGAATTACCAATAGTATGACCATATCCTTGTTCCAATGGTCTTAAAACGAATTTTCCGTAATTAATTTCGGAACTTTCTTCAATCTGCACCCTTTCGGGCATTTGCATTTGTGTATTCATATTCTCAATCGCTACCGAATTATTCAAAATGCTAATTAATTTAAATTATACTCTTCTACGCTTAGGTGGTCTGCATCCGTTGTGAGGGATTGGAGTCCTGTCAATAATGCTGTGGACTTCGAGACCCGCCTGAGTCAATGACCTGATAGCAGCTTCCCTGCCTGAACCCGGTCCTTTTACAACAACGTCAACTTTTCTTAAACCCATATCGTAAGCTTCTTTTGCTGTTTTTTCTGCTGATATTTGTGCAGCATAAGGTGTGTTCTTTTTTGAGCCTCTGAAACCATTTCTTCCGGCTGAAGACCAACAAAGAACATTTCCGTACATATCGGTAATTGTTACCATGACGTTATTAAAAGTCGCTTTTATAAATGCTTTTCCATGTATATCTGCAACTGATTTTTTCTTGGTTTTTTTTCTGACTGCTGCCATTTATTTTCTACTTATAATATTACAAATTTTCTTACTAATTTTCTGAACTCAAATACGGGCAATTATTAATGTTAACTGCCAAATTCAATTATTTCTTAGCGGCTACTTTCTTTTTACCAGCTACAGTTTTACGTCTTCCTTTTCTTGTTCTGGAATTGGTTCTGGTTCTTTGTCCTCTGCAAGGCAGACCTTTTCTGTGACGAATACCACGATAGCATCCAATATCCATCAGACGCTTGATATTCATTTGGACTTCTGAACGTAACTGACCTTCAACTTTGTATTCAGCCATAACCTGTCTGATATTTGCAATTTCATCGTCAGTCCAATCGCTGACTCTTTTGCTAATATCAATACCTGCCTTGGTTAAAATTTCATTAGCTGTTGTTTTGCCGATACCAAAAATATAAGTCAGCCCAACAACGCCTCTTTTATTTTTTGGTAAATCGATACCTGAAATACGTGCCACTACATCTCTCCTTTATTTATTAACCCTGTCTTTGTTTAAAACGAGGATTTTTTTTGTTAATAATATATACTCTACCTTTACGCCGAACAATTTTGTCATTCGGGTTTCTTTTCTTGACTGATGCCTGTACTTTCATATCTAAGCTCTACAATCTATTATTTTAACATCATTTTCAAATTACTTGTATCTGTAAACAATTCTTCCTTTAGTAAGGTCGTATGGTGAAAGTTCAACTGTCACCTTATCTCCTTGAAGAATTTTAATAAAATTCATTCTCATTTTTCCGGAAATATGGGCAAGAACTTTGTGTCCGTTGTCGAATTTGACAACAAACTGAGTGTTGGGAAGTGTTTCTTCAACAACCCCGTCAACACGTATCAAATCCTGTTTTGCCATAAATCCTTTTTAAAATCAAGTTTACAAACTATTTTATTTTTTTTCCAAATTCTCAATCTCTTAACGTCAGAATTATCGGTTTACCGTTATCTATCACAATCGTGTGCTCAAAATGAGCCGAAGGTGATTTATCTGCTGTTACAACAGTCCAACCGTCTCTTGCTGTCTTTATGTTTTTTCCTCCTGCATGAACCATAGGTTCTATAGCTATTGCCATTCCATTCATCAGTTTCACATTAGGATACTGAGACCTATGGAGCAGTGGCGGGACAAAATTCGGAACAGGTGGTTCTTCATGTAATTTCTTACCTATTCCATGCCCGACAAGCTCACGAGTAACATTAAAGCCGTTATTTTCCACATGTGTCTGAACGGCACGTGCTATATCATAAATCTTATTTTTTTCAACAGCTTGCTCGATACCCTGCATTAAAGATTCTTCAGTTACTTGCAGTAACTTTTTCTTTAGACTGCTTACTTGACCAACAGGATAACTTATCGCACTGTCACCAAAGTAACCATTCAATTCAGAGCCGCAATCAATAGAGACGATTTGTCCGGTTTCAAGTTTTCGTTGTCCCGGTATTCCATGGACAACTTCTTCGTCTATTGATATACATAGTGAACTTGGGAAAGCTTTACCGTCAACCTTATATCCTTTGAAAGCAGGTTTTGCCCCTTTGGACCTTATGTAATCTTCAGCTATAGCATCAAGTTCAGCAGTTGTAATTCCTGACTTAATATATTTACCTAAAAGAACGAGCGTATCGGCAACTATTCTTGCCGCTTTTTCCATCAAATCAATTTCTTTTTCTGTCTTAATATAAGGCGTTTGAAATCTGGGACCTGAACTTTGTTTTTTAATTGTTCCCATTTTTTTCTCTTATCATTACTCTAAAATCCGCCCTGACCTACTCTACCCTTCATTTTACCGCTTTTCATAAATCCATCATAATGTCTCATCAACAAATATGATTCGATTTGCTGTAAGGTGTCAAGTGCAACACCAACAATAATCAGCAAACTTGTACCTCCAAAAAAGGAGGCGAATGAACCTGTTACGGACAATATATTCATCATAAATGTCGGAAGTACTGCAACAATTGCTAAAAATATTGAACCGGGTAAAGTTATTCTTGTTAGAACTGAATCTATATATTCTGCAGTTGGTTTACCCGGACGAATGCCAGGTACAAACCCGCCTTGCTTTTTCATATTCTCTGCAATTTCTTTTGGATTGAAAACAATAGCAGTATAGAAGAATGTGAAAAACACAATAATTAATCCATAAATAAAAGCATAAACAAACGATTGTTCGCTAAACATTCTTGCAAGTTCAATAACAAATGGAGTGTTTGGAAAAAATTGTAATACTGTGTTCGGAATAAACATTAATGCCTGTGCAAAAATAATAGGCATAACACCTGCAGTATTTACTCTCAATGGTATGTATTGTGTTGTACCACCGAATACTTTTCTTCCAACAACCCTTTTGGCGTATTGAACCGGAATTTTTCTTGCTCCCTGTGTTACTAAGATTACAAGGGCAATAATGACAGCTAACAGAATAAATATAATTATCTCTACAATTGGTAATCTCGAGCCAACTTCAATTAATTTGTATTCCTGAATTAATGCTATAGGCAAACGAGCAATAATACCAATAAAAATAATAAGTGAAATACCGTTACCAATTCCTCTTTCTGTAATTTGCTCACCTAACCACATCATGAATATAACACTGGCTGTAAGCAACATAACGGTTGTTAAAACAAACAACATCCCGCCATCGGGGACAAGTGAAGCACCAGCGGATGTTTGTGTATTCAGCAGTTTAACACTGAAAGCCCAACCTTGCATTGCGGCGATAAAGACTGTTCCAATTCTTGTATATTGATTGATTTTTCTACGACCATCTTCTCCTGAACGTTGTAGCTTTTGTATTTCAGGTATTACAATACCACCTAACTGCATAATAATGGATGCAGTGATGTATGGCATAATACCCAGAGCAAAAAGAGCTGCATTTGAAAAAGCTCCACCGACAAACATATCAAAAAGACCGAATAGAGTATTTTGGTCTGAACCCATTGTTGCCTTCAATACCTCAACATCTATTCCCGGCAAGGTAATGTGGGCACCAACCCTCACAACAACAAGAATTAGTAAGGTGGTAATAAGTCGTTTTCTCAACTCATCAATTTTAAAAATATTTTGAACCGTTTTAACAAAATTACTCATTTACTTTAGCCCCTTTAGCTGATTCAATTAGTTTAATTGTACCTCCGGCAGATTCAATTTTACTCTTTGCCGATTCGGAGAACTTATGAGCTTCAACATTGATTGAAGCAGTAATTTCTCCATTACCTAAAATTTTCACAGGAATGTCTTTTTTGGATAAAACACCAAGACTATACAATAAGTCAAAGCTGACATTTTTATCTTCAATCTTGTTTGTATCAACCAAACTTTGCAAGACACTAACATTAATAACCTGATATTCAACTCTGAACCGGTTGTTAAAACCAAATTTTGGCAAACGTCTGTTGATTGGCATTTGACCACCTTCAAAAGCGTAATTTCGGCTAGCCCCTCTTCTGGACTGTTGTCCTTTATGACCTCTGGTTGAAGTTCCACCATGACCGGAACCGGGACCTCTTCCGATTCTTTTCTTTTTATGTCTTGAACCTTCTGCGTATGTTAGATTACCTATATGTTTCATTTTCCAATCATCCTTTATGTCTTACTTAATAAGGAGTTCACTCCTGAATTAATCATTAATTTCTTCAACTTGAACAAGATGTTTAACTTTGTTAATCATTCCGCGAGTTTGCGGATTGTCGGGCATTACTACAGAATAGTTCGGTTTTCCCAATTTCATAGCTTTAATTGTAAGCTTTTGCCTTACATTTCTGTCAATAACACTTTTTACCTGAGTAATTTTTAAACTTGTCATTATATTAATATCCTTAATTATTCAATTTTCACTTTTATTCAGACATGCAAAATACATGTCTTAAATCGAATTATCCTCTTAAAACTTTCTCAACAGCAATACCTCTGCGTGCAGCAACAGAAGATGCATCCTCAAGTTCGAGCAATCCATTGACTGCCGCTTTAACTGAATTATGAGGATTGGAAGAACCAAGTGATTTGGTTAATACATCCTGTACCCCAGCTAGTTCCAATATGGCTCTGACACCTCCGGCGGCTATAACACCGGTACCGGCAGTTGCAGGTTTAATTAAAACTTTGGCGGCTCCATACCTTCCAACAACTTCATGTGGTATAGTATTTCCTTGAATCCGAATTTTAACTATATTCTTTTTTGCGTTTTCGGTTGCCTTAGTAACAGCGTCAACCACTTCAGCGGCTTTACCTAAACCATAACCAACATGTCCTTGACCATCGCCAACAACAACAATTGCTGAAAAGTTAAATCTGCGACCACCTTTTACAACCTTTGCAGTTCTGCCGACATAAACCAGTTTATCATTCAATTCAAGTTCGGAAGCTTTAAATTTTCCCACTTATTTCTCCTTTTGCCTTTCAGTTAAATATGTCTTTTTATAAATAAAATATTAAAATTGCAATCCGGCTTCTCTTGCCGCATCAGCTAAAGCTTTTACTCTTCCATGGTAAAGATAGCCGTTTCTGTCAAAAGCTACTGATTTGATATCTTTTTCAATAGCTCTTTTTGCGACAAGCTGTCCAACCAATTTACTTTTTTCGATCTTCTTAACACCGGATTTTATTTGTGCTCTTAATTCCTTGTCAATCGAAGATGCAGAAATTATAGTTTTTGCTTCATTATCATCAATTATTTGAGCATAAATTTCGTTGAGACTTCTGTATATAGTAAGTCTTGGCCGGGGGTGTCTCCCCTGCAAATGCTTTTTAATGTGCATTTTTCTGCGAATTCTTCTTTCTAATTTAATATCTTTCTTGCTCATATCCGTTGTCTAATCTCTATTATAAATACTTTTTTTTTAAAATAAATTATTAATTTGATAATTAGTAATTTCTTATGAACCGGTTTTACCGGCTTTCCTTCTGATAAATTCACCATCGTATCTAATACCTTTGCCTTTGTATGGTTCAGGTTTTCGTATCTTCCTAATGTTAGCAGCAGTTTCACCAACTAATTGTTTGTCAATTCCTGTGACTTCAATAGTTGTTGGATTTAGTGCTGCAAGTGATACTCCGGCAGGCGGAACAACCAAAACGGGGTGGGAGAATCCAAGAGAAAGCATAAGATTGTTTCCCTTCATTTCAACTTTATAGCCGACACCCTCAACTTTTAAAACTTTTTTTATTCCTTCTGAAACACCGGTGACAGCATTAGCCGCCAAAGCTCTGGTCAAGCCGTGTAATGATTTCATTGACTTTGTATCGTCTTTGCGTGCAAAAGTAAGCACTTTTGTATCATTATTAACAACTATTCCTTCAGGAATGCTAACTCCTAATTCACCTTTAGGTCCTTTTACTTTCAGAAAATTATCCTGATAGTTAATTTGTACCTTGTCCGGTATATCTATAGGTTTTAATCCTACTCTTGACACTTTATTACTCCTCTCAACTTAATATTCTTACCAAATTGTACATAGAATTTCACCGCCGACGTTGTTTACCCTTGCCTGTTTGTCAGTCATTACTCCTTTTGAAGTGGAAATAATGGCTATACCCAAGCCATTTTTCACTCGCGGAAGTCTTCCGGCAGGTGCGTAAATTCTTCTTCCCGGCTTGCTAACTTTTTTCAATTCTTTGATAGCAGGCTCTCTTTTGTAATACCTCAGAGTTACTACTATCTTACCCTGAAGATTATCATCAATGAATTCGTAACCCGAAATATATCCTTGCTCTTTTAAAATTTTGGCAATAGCCAATTTTAATTTTGAAGCCGGAACTTCGGTTTCTTTATGTTTTGCCTGTGCGGCATTACGAATTCTCGTTAAAAAATCTGATACTGTGTCTGTTACTGGCATAATCTCACATCATAAATTATTTAATTACCAACTTGCCTTTCTAATTCCCGGGATTTTCCCTTCCAACGCCAACTGGCGAAATACATTTCTGCATAGTCCGAATTTTTTGTAAACACCTCTGCCTCTGCCTGTTGCAAAGCATCTGTTTCTAACTCTTGTAGGAGAGCTGTTGCGTGGTAATTTCTGTAATCCTTCGAAATCACCTACTTTTTTCATAGCTTCCCTTCTTTCGAGGTATTTCTCGACCATTCTTTTTCTTTTTGAATTACGTGCTACAATCGCTGTTGTTGACATATTTATTCCTTAATCTTTTTTACGAAATGGAAATCCAAACTCACTTAACAATGCATGTGATTCTTCATCACTTTTTGACTTAATAACAAAACTTATATCAAACCCTGTTATTTTATTTACTTTATCTACATCAATTTCAGGGAAAATAATCTGTTCTTTAACACCTAAAGTATAGTTTCCTCTTCCGTCAAATCCTTTATCGGGAAATCCTCTAAAGTCTCTGATACGGGGTGATGCAATATTGATAAATCTATCTAAAAATTCATACATTCTTGCTCTTCTTAAAGTTACCCTGCAACCTATTGCCATGCCTTGTCTTAATTTGAAATTAGATATAGCTTTTTTAGCTTTTGTTATTGCCGGTCTTTGTCCGGAAATCAACTCTAATTCATTCAAAGCTGACTGTAACAGTTTTTGGTCCTGCGAAGCCAGACCAACACCCATATTTAAACATATTTTTTCAATTTTAGGTGCCTGCATAACTGATTTATAATCAAATTTTTTCATTAGTGCAGGGACTACATTCTCTTTGTAAAATTCATAAAGCCTTGCAACAGGAGTTTCTTTTTCCTTAACTTCGTCTAGACGTTTCCCTTCCGGTTTAAAATCGGCTTTTTTAGAAACCTGTCCAAAGGTTGATGCTTTTTTCTGTGTTTTTGCTTTTGCCATTGTTCAAATCTAAATTTATTTGCTATATTTTCTTGTCATTACTTTTTGCAAATCTAACCAATGTAGTTTTGCCTTCAATTTCTTCCTTACGGAATCCAACTCTTGTAGGATTTTTTTCGGAATCTACAAGCATAACATTCGAAACGTGAATAGGTAATTCTTTGCTTAAAATACCACCCTTCTGATTTTGCTGACTGGGTCTGGTATGTTTTTTTCTGATGTTGATACCTTCAATCAGAACTCTTTGGGTTTTAGGATAAAGCTCGAGAACTCTTCCGGTTTCACCCTTAAAGTTACCGCTGATTACCATCACCATATCTTCTTTTTTTAATTTCATTTTCGCATTCATAGCCATCTTCTTAAGTATTATTCTTAAATCATCAATTAAAGAACTTCAGGAGCCAGGGAAACAATTTTCATATAATTCTTTTCTCTTAATTCTCTTGCAACAGGTCCAAAAATTCGAGTACCTCTTGGTTCACCCTGAGTATTCAGTATTACTGCTGCATTGTCATCGAAACGGATACATGAACCGTCTTTTCTTTGGACTTCTTTATGAGTTCTAACGACAACGGCTTTGCAAACTTCTCCTTTTTTAACAGCAGAATTTGGCAATGCCGACTTAACGGAAACGACAATCAAGTCACCTACACTGGCATATTTTTTTCCATGTCCACCCAAGATTCTAATTGTTCTGATTTTTTTTGCACCTGAATTATCGGCTACCGTTAAATTTGTTTCTTCCTGTATCATCTTTTTTACCTAAAGTTTTAATCTTTACTTGTTTAACTTGTTTTATTCTTTTAACTAAATTACTTAGCTCTTTCGACGATTTCGACCAATTCCCAGCTTTTTCTGGCACTCAATGGTCTGCACTCTCTGATTTTGACAACATCACCGATGTTGCAGTCATTTCGTTCGTCATGAGCCATGAATTTTTTTGTTTTCTTATAATATTTTTTATAAATAGGATGCGCTACCTGTCTGATAACTTTAATAATAATTGATTTATCAGGTTTATTTGAAACAACCATACCTTGAAGAACTTTTTTGGTAGCTTTAACAGCAACTGATTCATCAATCTTTTCTAATGGTATATCAATAGTAACATTGACAGACTCAGTTTGAATAATCTCCTCTGCTGCTTCTGCCGAAACTTCTAATTCTACATTTTCAGTTTGTATATCTTCAGTTTGCATATCTGAAGATGTTTCCAAAGTATCTTCTACACTGATGTTTTCTAATTCTTTTTCCATATTATTTAGTTCTTTGGCGTTCATTAATAATAGTATTGATTCTGGCAATATCTTTCTTTAATATTTTCAAATAAGCAGTATCATGTAACTGACTCAAAGCTTTTTGGAAACCTTGTTTTGCTAATGTTTCTTTAGCTTCCGTTAAAAGTCTGTCCAGTTCATCCTGACTTAATTCTTTTAGATCTTTTGCTTTTCTTGGTTTCATTTTAGACCAAATCTCTACGTTTAACAAATTTTGTTTTGATTGGTAATTTATTGGAAGCTAATCTTAAAGCTTCTTTTGCAGCATCTTCGCTAACTCCGTCAACTTCGAACATGATTCTTCCGGGTTTAACAACTGCTACCCAACCTTCGGGAGTTCCTTTTCCTTTAACCATACGAGTTTCTGCGGCTTTTTTTGTGTATGCTTTATCAGGAAATATTCTTATCCAAATTCTTCCATCACGTTTAAGGTAACGGTTGATGGCAATACGTGCCGCTTCAATCTGACGATTTGTAATCCAAGCTGCTTCCATAGTTTTAAGAGCATAAGATCCAAAATTTATCAGATGTCCTCTTTGTGCTTTCCCTCTGTTTCTTCCGCGTTGCGGTTTCCTGTATTTAACTCGTTTAGGACTTAACATTACTTTAACTCACCAATTTTTTCAATAATTTTCATTTTAAATTCCATTCTCCTTATTCCGTTTCAATCGAATATAATATCGAATTTCAATTTTTTAGTATAATTTTTTTCCTATTACTTCACCTTTGCATATCCAAACTTTGACGCCAATTGCTCCATAGATGGTAAATGCTGTTGATGTACCATAGTCAATATCAGCTCTCAAAGTGTGCAAAGGAATTCTACCTTCTTTATATTGTTCGGTTCTTGCCATTTCAGCACCACCTAAACGACCGGCACACATAATACGGATACCGACAGCACCCATTCTGATTGAAGATGAAATTGCCTGTTTCATTGCTCTTCTGAAGGAGATTCTCCCTTCCAGCTGTTGTCCGATATTATCTGCAACTAATTGTGCATCAAGTTCAGGTCTTTTAATTTCACTAATCAGGATTTTTACATCATCTCTTTTAGCGAATTTTTTAATTTCTTCTTCGAGTTGAGTTATATCTTTACCGGACCTTCCAATAATAACTCCGGGTCTGGAAGTGTTAATAGTAATTCTCAATTGCTTAGTAGTTCTTTCGATTACTATTCTTGAAACACCGGCTTTTTTCAAACGTTTTTTCAAATAATTTCTTACTTTTAGGTCTTCTTCAAGTTTAGCCGCTACATTTTTTTCGTCAAACCAGTTAGATTCCCATTGTTTTATGATCCCTAATCTCAGACCTATTGGATTTGTCTTTTGTCCCAAAACTTAACTCCTTCTCTTTTTAATCCTTTGTTGCAACAACTATTGTTAAATGATTTGAACGTTTTCTAATTCTATAAGCTCTGCCCATCGGAGCGGCAGAAATTCTTTTCATGGTTACACCACAATCAACGAAAATCTGTTTGATGAAAACTGATTCGTTTTTTACGGAAATGCCATCTTCCAGATTCGACAAATTTGATATTGCCGATTTAAGAAGCATTTCAACATCGTGTGATGCTTTTTTTGTCGAAAATTTTAAAATACCAAATGCTTCTGCGGCACTTTTGCCACGAATCATATCCACAACCAATCTCATTTTTACTGGTGATGACCTAATATGCTTTTTTTGTGCTCTTGCTTCCATTATCAATTATCCGTTATCAATTTTAATTGTCAATTATTTTTTAGCGTCAGCTTTCCTGTGACCGGAATGTCCTCTGAAAATTCTTGTTGGAGAAAATTCTCCGAGTTTATGCCCAACCATGTTTTCCGAAACATATACGGGGATAAATTTTTTCCCGTTATGAACGGCAACAGTATGCCCAACAAAATCAGGAGTAATGGTTGAAGCTCTCGACCATGTTTTAATAACCTGCTTTGTATTTTCAACGTTTAAAGCATCAACTTTACGTTGTAATTTATAATGAACAAAATATCCTTTTTTTAATGATCTTGACATGTATTCACCCTTTATTTACCTTTTTTTCTCGAACGTACAATATATTTACTTGACAGTTTGCGTTTTTTACGGGTCTTCAATCCTTTTGTATATTTACCCCAAGGAGTTGTCGGATGCTGACGACCGCCACCTGATTTTGAAGCTCCTTCTCCACCGCCCATTGGATGGTCAACCGGATTCATTGCCATTGCTCTTGTTTGTGGTTTTTTACCCACCCAAATATTTCTTCCGGCTTTACCAATTACAATATTTTCATGTTCACCATTGCTGACAACACCTAATGTTGCTTTACAGCTACGAGGCACCATTCTGATTTCACCTGAAGGCAATTTAACTTGTGCATGTTTGTCGTCAACAGCTACTAATTGTGCATATGTTCCTGCACTTCTTGCCATTTGACCACCTTTTCCTGGTTTCATTTCAATGTTATGAATGAACAAACCAACCGGGATTTTAAATAATGGTAATGTATTTCCATCTTTAAATTCTGCATTTTCACTTGTTACTATTTTATCTCCAACTTTCATTTTGTCAGGAGCCAGAATGTATCTGATTTCACCGTCTTCATATTTAACAAGTGCAATTCTTGCTGACCTGTTTGGGTCATATTCGATTGTTTCGACTAAAGCAGGAATATCAATTTTGTTTCTTTTAAAATCAATTATTCTGTATTTACGTTTATGGCACCCGCCTCTATGTCTGGATGTGATTCTGCCGGTATTATTTCTGCCACCGCTATTTTTCATCGAAACGACCAATGGCTTATATGGTTTGTCGGTAGTAATTTCTTCGAAAGTACTTACCGTGTAAAACCTTGTACCAGGTGTTATCGGTTTTAATGCTCTTATTCCCATTTTATCTAACGTTCAAAATCTTTAACTTCATAAATATTTTTATTCACTTGTTTCGCCGGAAACCAGATCAATAGTCTGACCTTCCAAAAGAGTTACAAATGCTTTTTTTCTACCTGCTGTTCTGCCACGCTGAACACCTCTTCTTGTGAAGCGGCTTTTGATTTTTCCTTTCACATTCAAAGTGCGTACACTTGTTACATTAACTTCGAAAAGCTCTTCAATAGCTTTTTTTATTTCAATTTTATTTGCATCCCGATTAACAATGAATGCGTATTGGTGGTTCTCACCAATCTTCATTGCTTTTTCTGTTACAAGCGGTTTTTTAATAACATCTATCATTTTATAATCTCTTCTTAATTACTAAATGTTTTTACAATAGTTTCAATAGCACCTTTGAATATAAGAATCCTTTTGTGATTCAATATATCATATGTTGAAATTTTATCAGCCGGGTAAACACTTAAATTCTCTATGTTTCTTGAGGATATAAAGACTACATCATCAGGTTGCGGTAATAATATAAGAGTTTTTGTGTCCGTCAAATTTAAATTTGTCAATACAGTTACCATATTTTTTGTTTTAATTTCATCGAATGAAAAATCTTCGATAATGGTTATATTGTTTTCGCTACATCTGGTTGACAGAGCTGATTTTTTTGCTAATCTTTTAACTTTTTTAGGTAATTTATAATCATATTCTCTTGGTTGCGGACCATGTATTGTACCACCACCTGTCCAAATGGGTGAACGATTTGAGCCTGCTCTTGCAGTTCCTCTGCCCTTTTGTCTCCAAGGTTTTCTTCCTCCACCTCTTACTTCTGCTTTGGTTTTGGTTTTGGCTGTTCCTTGTCTTTTATTTGTTAAAAGAGCGACAACAGCCTGATACATCGCATGTTCATTTGGTTCTATGCCAAATATATCATCCGGTAAATCAACTTGTCCTGTAACGTTTCCGTCTTTTGAATAAACATCTATCTGCACTTTAACTCTCCTGATTTAAATCGTATCAGCCTTTTTGCTTAATAATTTCTACTATTGAATTTTTTGCTCCGGGTACACTTCCTTTAACAAGTATAAGGTTATGTTCCGGAATAATTTCTACCACTTGTATATTTCTAACAGTTGCTCTTTTACCACCCATTCTGCCTGCCATTCTAACTCCCTTGATAATTCTTGAGGGATAAGAAGATTGACCTACCGAACCGGGATGTCTTTGTCTGTCAGACTGACCATGAGTTGTCATACCGACGCCACCAAAGTGATGACGTTTTACAACGCCCTGAAATCCTCTTCCAATGCTGGTTCCTGATATTCTCAGTTTATCACCAACTTTGAATTGTTCAACAGTTAGGATATCACCGACATTAAGTGGATTTTTTAATTCTCTGAATTCTTTTAAATGTCTGGTTGGCTTGACACCTGCTTTTTTAAAATGACCATTTTTCGGTTTGTTCAATTTTTTTTCGAGTATTTCTTCGAACCCTACCTGAACTGCCGAATAGCCATCATTTTCTTTGGTTCTGACCTGAACGACAGGACATGGTCCAGCTTCAAATACAGTGCATGGTATCTGTTCCCCGTTTTCGGTGAACAAACTTGTCATACCAATTTTTTTACCAAGAATTGCTGCGTTCATTTTCATTACTCCCTATTTACACCTTAACTTCTACATCTACACCAGCCGGCAGTTCAAGCCGCATCAAAGCATCAATTGTTTTCTGGGTTGAACTCAAAATATCAATTAATCTTTTGTGTACTCTTGCTTCAAACTGTTCTCTTGATTTTTTATCAACATGAGGAGACCTGTTAACAGTATAAACCGAACGTCTTGTCGGCAGTGGTATCGGACCCGAAACTACTGCACCTGTTTGTTTAATTGTTCTTACAATCTTCTCGCTTGATTTATCAATCAAGTTATGGTCGTATGACTTTAATTTTATTCTAATTTTTTGTGCTGACACGTCTATTTCCTCAAATTTACTTAATTGCGTTCAACATTTTGAACATCAAGTATGATTTA
>CAZEHW010000035.1:0-19594 GCA_964511865.1 uncultured Hyphomicrobiales bacterium
AAAGAAGACTTTGCAAAGAAACACTTGCTAAAAAAGGGGGATATCTTGGTGATATCTTCCCCGGCAGGCTGATAGGCGCGCGTCAGCCCGTATCATACGGTCTTCTATATTATTACACTGGTATGGAATTTTTCCTGAGCAGTCCGGTTAATTTCGTCAATTGTTTCAATTAAGTTCTTTTCTGATTCCTGAAGGTCGTTAACCTGAGTATTGTAAAACTGAAATCTTTCGTTTTGCTCTTCGTATTCTTCCAAAGCCATGAAATTGACATTACCCAATTGGACAAGTTTTCCTTTTAACTCATTTACCTGTTGCTTAGTTTCATCAATTGAGAAGTTTTCATCAAGCTCAATTTCGGCAGTTTCGATATTAATTTCATAACCTTCAGAAGCTCTTCCTTTAACGTTTTCAACTTTATTTGTCAACTCATTAACTTTGATATCTATTTGATGAAGTGAGTCAATAAGTTGTTCATACTCTTTTCTTTTCATATTAATATCTGCAGAGTATTGAGCAACCTGCTCCTTAAAGGATTTCATCAGATTGCCTGTAAATTCCCGCTGGTTTTGAATTTCAGAGGAGTTCCTGTTGAGTTCTTCAAGTTGAATTTGTAATTCCTGAATTAAAAGTTCGAAAGATTCTATGTCCTCGTTGTTTTTTTTAATTTCTGAATTTCTTTTTTCTTCATTGGCTTGAAGTTCTGAAATCCTATAGTTTAAAGATTCGATTTCTTTCTTAAGTGACAGAATTTCCTGGTCGTAACGAACTTTTTTCATTTCAACTTTGTGGAGTTCATCTTCTTTAGAAGCAAGATTTTGCTCCATTTCGCGAAGTTCGGCAGATTTTAAAAGCTGTTGTTCCTTTGCGACAATCAGATTTTCTTCCAGTTCTTTTAGTTCTGTTTTGTAGTTATTGGCAGAAACTTCGATCTGAGAGATTTCCTCTTTGAAATTTTCATTGTTTCTTTCAAAAACCTGAATATTTTGTTCGATGCCCTGTATTTGATAGCCCAACTGGATTATAATCTGTTCATGGCTATTCTTGTCATTTTGAGCATTGCGAAGTTTTTGATTCAAATCAGCCAGATCTATTGAATCATGTTCTTCCCTGAGAATTGATAAATTATTCTCAATTCCGGTGATGATTTTTGAAATTTCTTCAATTTCCTTGTTTAGCTTTTCGACTCTTTCCTTTTTACCAATCTGAAGACCTTCGGTCTTGGATTTTGAACCGCCTCTGAGAAATGCTTTGTTTCTAATCAATTCACCTTCGGTTGTAACGGCAGTATCGCAAAGACCAGACTCGACAGCATTCCATGCATGCTCGAGATTTTCGACCAATACTGTATTACCTAATAAAATCCTAAGAGCATCAATGATTTTATCATCAGCACGAACAAGTTCGCTGACTAAACCAATAATTCCATTTGTTTTGGATATATCTGTTGGTTTATTGGTTGACGGAATCAGACTTTTACAGATAAATGAAGCTTTTCCTTTGTTGTTTGCTTTTAGATTGGCGATAGCAGAGACAGCATCTTCTTTATTGTCAACGATGAAATATCTTGAAAAATCACCAAGTGCAGCGGCAACAGCAACCCTATACTTTTCATCCACTGATACAGCTTCTCCCAAAAGAAGTTTTTCTTTGTCAGGAACCCAGCCGGCATCTTTCATCAGGTATTTTGTGCTTTCGTCGGTATCAATAATGCTTTGGAGCATTTCAAGTGAGGCTTTTTTGTTACCTAAATTTATATTGTTCTGAGAAAGATTCTCCCTTTGTTTTTCAATTTCGTTTTCAAGAGTTTTTTTATGTTCTTCTGCGGTTTTTAATGCAGTTTCAATATCGTAAACTCTTTGTTCGAATTCAGCATTTTTTTCATTTTTTTGAGCTATTTGGTCTTCAACTTTTTTGATATTGGATTTCAAAGTATTAATTTCAGCAATACTTTCTTCAATGCTTCTTTCCAAACTTGCTTTACGGTTTTTCCCGTGTTCAATATCATTCAAAATTGTTTGAATCCGATTTTGAAAAGTTAATACTTCTTCGTTAGTGAAACTGCTTTGGTCTCTTGCTTCGTTTACGAGCTTGCGGACTTCTTCTCTTTGTTCTGCAGCTTTGTTTAATTCAGCTTCTACCTCTTTAACAAGATTAACAACATTTTCAAGTGACCTGCCAATTCCTTCAATCTGATTGTTCAGGTTGGCAAAAGACTCAGAGTACTCCGAAAGTTCATTTTGAATTCTGATGTTAGTAGATCTAAGTGAAGTTATTTTCTCATTAGTAACTGCTGAATCCTGGGTAATTTTTGAGATTTGGGAGTTAATTGAATTTTCCTGTTCCAAAGCTGACTGGTACTCAGCATCGAGAAGTGACATTTTTTCTTTCAGTTCGTTTAATGCTTTCTCATCCGATTGAATTTCTTTGCTTTTATCGGATTTATTTTGCCTTAGTGCATCGAATTGAGTGCTGATTGAATCAAGATTTGTTTTGTAATCTTCGAACTGGTGGAAAAGTAATTTTACCTCAAAGGATTTTAATTCTTCAGTCAGTTTGTTGTATCTTCTGGTTTTAGCGGCTTGCCTGGAAAGAGAGTTAACCTGTTTTTCAATTTCGGAAACGAGGTCTTTAACTCTAAGCAGGTCGTTTTGAATATTTTGAAGTTTTCTACCGGCTTCTTTTCGCCTTAATTTATATTTTTTTACACCTGCGGCTTCTTCTACAAGACTTCTTCTTTCCTCGGGTTTACCGCTTAAAATTGCTTCGACCATTTTCAATTCAATAACAGAATAAGAATCAGCTCCAATACCTGTGTCCATAAAAAGATTCATTATATCACGTAATCTGCACTGGGTATTATTCAATAGGTACTGACTATCACCATTACGGAAAAGCCGTCTTGCAATTGTAACTTCTGTATATTCAGTAGGTAATATCTGTTTTGTGTTTTGCAGTGTAAGGGATACTTCAGCCATTCCCAATGGTTTACGTCTGCTTGTCCCGTTGAAAATAACATCTTCCATAATGTCTGAACGCAGGATTGAGCTTTTCTGCTCTCCGAGAACCCAACGTATGGCATCTACAATATTAGTTTTTCCACAGCCGTTAGGACCGACCAAGCTTGTAATACCGTCAGCAAATTTGAAATTTGTTTTTTGTGCAAAAGATTTAAAACCAACTATCTCTAAATCAGATAAATACATATATAAAAATTTAATTTTAATTTTCGAAAAATCAAGAAATACAATTTATCAAAATCTGCATTACTAATAAAATCAATTTATCAACATTTTCAGTTTAATGAGTTTAATGAGTTTGATTAGTTTAATGAGTTAGTGATTCTGATAAGATTACCAAGAAATAGAAACGCACTCAAACTCTAATGATTGATATTAAATTCATGATGTTTAAGGATTAACAATATCTATAAATCAGTTCCTTTTGGTTCCGCTTGTATCTTCAATCGCTAATATCTTCCTGTATTGTTTTGGATAAAGAAGATTTATGGCTGTATTAACATAATCATCTTCTTCCAAACTGAGAGTAACCATATCAAACTGAGTTTTAAAACGGCGGAGAATCTCAAATTTTAAAAATTTAGTTATTTCGTCCTTTTGCTTGAAAATCAGGTTTTTCTCCTCAGATTTGACATCCTTTTGTATAGTTTTCAATTTATCTTTGATGTTGTTGTTTAGCTTTTCTTTATCAACCATATCCATCAAATCATCCATTCTGGCTACGATTGGAGTTTGGAAATAATATTCCTGTCCTTCGATATACTTATGGAAGTCCTCGAGAATTTTCTTGTTAACTTCGAAATTCTTTGGCAATTCCTTTAAATTTGCAGAATATCTGTTAGCAAAATTAAAGAACAGGTCGTTTGCAATTAAGTCACGAATAAAAAATGAAGTTTCTTTCAATTTTACTGATGAGTCAGGCATAATGCCGTTTAGTTCTTCAACCTTTCTGCCATTTTTTGTGAAATACTTTAAAGTATCGGAATTTGTGCTCTTCTTTTTGCTGTAATTGATTTTTTGAATACTTCTACCGGATGGGATATAGTATTTTGCAGTTGTAATTTTCAATGCCGCATTGTATGGTAAATCATAAATGGATTGAACCAAACCCTTCCCGTAAGATTTCTCACCAACAACTATCCCCCTGTCCAGATCCTGAATAGCACCTGCAAGAATCTCGGCGGCACTGGCACTTGAGCCGTTGACTAAAACAGCTAAAGGCAGGTCAGGTTCCAAAGGAGTTGAATTTGACTTGTAAACCCTGTCATTTCTTGAATTTCTGCCTCTTGTAGAAACAATAATGCTTTTTGGCTGTACAAAGAGTTCACATATGCTTACGGCTGATTCGAGAAGACCGCCGGGATTGTCTCTCAGGTCGAGTATTAGTCCTTTGAGCTTTCCGGTTCTTTTAAGTTTATTTAAAGCATCGGTAACTTCCTGAGTGGATGAACGTGAAAATCTGTCAAGTTTTATGTAGCCGACTGAATCGCGGATGATACCGCTGTAGCTGACATTTTTCATGTTGATTTCTTCGATAGCAACATTCATATGCAAAGTATCTTCACGACCGTCCCGAATTACCCAAACATCAATTTTTGTTCCTGAAGGTTTTTTTGTGTATTGCCTGATTTCTCCGGCATTTGAATTAATTATTACTGCACTATCAATTTTGTACAATCTATCTCCTACCCTGATTCCGCTTTTTTGTGCAGGGAAGTCATCCATTATATCGGTAACGGTGAGCATATCATTTCGGACTGCAACTGTAAATCCCAAGCCATAATAAGAACCTGTCGTAATCATTTCAACATCGTCTGTTTCCGATTCGTCCATGTATATTGTATACGGGTCGAGATTTCCCAACATACCGTCAATGGCATCCCGAACCAAATCTTCAGGGTCAATTTCCTCTACATAGCCTGTGGAAATTTGCTTGAAAAGTTCTCCGAAAATTTCGAATGATTTATTGATTTTGAAAAAGACTGAATCAATTGCCCCTACAAACAGAAACATGGCGATTGGTATTCCAATCAGCAGATATAAATATTTTTTCTTATTTTTTTGCATATACTTATTTTTGTCTTGTTTGGTTTACTGAATAATCTTAATATTTTTAATCTCTTCAAAATCCTTGGTATTATAAGTAGCTATATTTTCAATATGATTATCAATCATAATTGAAGCTATCTCAAAATCATAAACTTTATTTCCAATTGGCTTGGATTTTTTAATTAACTCCTGAAAAATTTCCATACTGCTTTCAGAAGGATATAAAATTACAAGATTATCAAAAATATCCATTAGATAGTTATTAATAATTTTATAATCAATTGATAACTTTGTAGCAACACAAACAAACTCAGAAATATTTTTTGAAGTGGTAAAAAGTTCATTTTCAGAATTTAATATTTCATTTGCTTTTTTGTGATATTTGGAATTTCTATCGAGGTCATAAATAAATATGTTAGTATCTATCAACACTTTATTCATAAGCTAAATCCCTGATATTTTTTTCGTCAAGCATACCCTTTAAATCAAGCGCACCGGAAAACTGCCATTTTTTTGTATTCTGAGAATTGTTTTTAGCCTCACTAATAAAAATGTCAACCCTTTTACCAACAAATTTTTTTAAATCAGTTAATAAAAACTGCTCGTTTTTTATTAAAGTATTTATTCTTACAGTATTCATATAGTTTAAAATTAAATAATTATTTATTGCAAAAACGTAATATTAAATAATTAATTTTATATGGAATGAACCCAATTTATATTATTTCAGGATAATTAGTTTGTAAATCCTGTTTTGAAGCGAATTATTTATTCTGTTAAGTCTGTTGTTATAACCGACTTTTTGTTACAACCGACTTTTTTGTTCCACAATTAGAACAGTATTCTCTATGAACACTGATAATTTGCCCACACTCTGAACAATCCCACCTTTTATCTTCATTCAAAAGAAATATTTTGATGCCATATTTGTAAATGTAATCAAGATTTTCAATCATGCTCATTCCATAATTTGTGCGATACCGCTTATCAAGTCTTTTCAACCTGGTGCATGGATATTTTCCACACTTCTCTGAGCAATATTTTGATTTGGTTTTCTTAAGAATGTCACAATTATCAATTACACAGCTACTGCAATGTTTTGGCTTACTATCTGAATCCGGGTTAAAACAACCTCCGCATGGTTTCTTTTCACGAAGATATCCTATGCAAACTCCACAATTCATTCCACATGGTGCTATTAATCCCTGATATTTTAATGAATCCATATTTATTATATATCCAGCAATATTAATTTCATGCAAATACTAAAATATAATATTTTTTCAATAATTCAAATACCTTTAATTTTTTTAAAATATAATCGCTTTGCAACAGATTTATCTCATAAAATATTTTCAAATATTAATTAATTTATTTGATTTCGCTATTCGATTGATTATTTAATGCACCATTACAACACAAAATAGTAGTTTAACTTTTTTAAATGAAAAAACTTCATTAATTTGGATATTGATGAATTTTAGATTTGAATAAAATTGGAGTAATATAAATAAGGAGTATCAAAATGACTAAAAATTTTCTTATTGGAGTTATTTTTCTTGCATCTTTTTTCTGTGCAGGGAGTTTATGGTCGCAGTTACCAAACGCACCAATTAACCTGAATTCAGAGATAAGTTATAATGGAACTAATTATGTTCTGCTGCTAACATGGCAAAATGATTCTGATTACCTAATGACAGATTTATTTAACATTTATCTAGCTACAGGTAATACAGAAAATCCCGGTGATTATTCATTAAGCAGTACATTAACCAGAGATGGTGACGATATGACAATTTACAGTTATTCTCATACATTTACGGTTGTGAATAATTACTCAATCTATTTAACCGGTGAGAACATAAACGGAGAGAGCCCAGGTTCAGAATTTATTCACTTTCTTGCCGGACCCTCAATTACTTTTTCAACAATACCCGGTGAATCCGAATCAAATGCTGTCGTTGATATATTGTACAGTTATGATGTGGATGCCGATGCATCAGACGGAGCGTCGGTTACTTTTTCTTTGCAAGAACCATCAATACCGGGAATGTCAATTGATGCAAGTAGCGGAACTTTGACCTGGACTCCGGATATGACAGGTCTATACAATGTTGCTGTTATCGCCCAACATGTAGATGAACCCATTGTTCAAGAAACACTCAACTGGCAAATCCTTGTCAGAAGCTGTAACGAATCTACTTACTTGAATGGCTATGTTTATAATCAATTCGATGAACCGGTTGAAAATGCTAATATTACCATTAAATCATTAGCTCCTATTGATACGACTGTTTTCTACTACTCAACAACAGATGCTAACGGATATTTTGAAAAACAAGTTCTGGAAGGAACCTATAAAGCTTTTGCATCAAGCGACAATATGATTGACGAATGGTATGAAGACATGAAGACGGAAGATGATGCCTCCATAATCGAAGTGCTTTGCGGAAATACTACCGAGTTAACTTTTAACATAGAAACCTTTGAAATACACACTATATCCGGTTATGTCCTTGAAGATTCAACCGGGTTCTCGGTTTATCCCGGTACTGTTGAAATATTAGAGATGAATCAAAATCAGATTAATAATATTTATACGGTTTCAACTGCTAACGACGGTTCTTGGTCAATTGAATTAAGCAATATGTACGAATATAAATTATTGGCTTATGATAATTACACCCCGCAAAGATTTGTTCCTATGTATTATAATAACTCTAATGATTTTCTCGAATCACAATGTATTAAGATTGAAAATGAGGATATTGAAAATCTTAATTTTATTCTCAAGGAATATCCGGTATCGCTTAATGCGATTAACGGGAAAGTTAGAGATAATTTGGGTACGGGTGTTAAGTCAATGCTCGTATTATACGAACATAAAGAAAAATCAGGTGTCAGAACGATTGACAGTGACAACGAAGGTAACTTCTCATTCAAAAATCTTGAACCCGGAAAATATATTGTCAGGGCAATACCATATGGAAACTATACATCCGGATTTTATCATATAACTGAAGAAGTAATTCCTCACTGGTTTGATGCGACGATTATAAATGTTGATGAACATACAAAATTCGTCGAACAACTTATGGTTGTCAGGGCTACGACTTATCCAGACGGGGATATGAATATTTCCGGAGCTGTTTACGTAAATAATAATTCTATTGACTCAAAGGATGAAGAAATACAAGCTGATGATAGTATTCAAGGTGCAGTTGTTTATCTTTTAAACAGTAAAAACTTCGTTGTGGATATCCGAATGACATGCCTGCATGGAGGATTCAGCTTTCATAATATATCATCAGACCATTATACTATAAGGGTTGATAAAATTGGATATCAATATTATAAATCGGATGATATTTATGTCAACGAAGTTGACAAAGACCGGCAAGTTGAGATATACTTACTTAAACATCCGCACACAAATCCGACAATAAGCTTTAAGACAAGTCCTGATACGGAAGCTAATGCAGGACAGCTTTATTCATACGCTGCAGAAGCTACCACTAATAGTATTGATATCGTAATGTACACTTTGACAGAAGCACCGGAAGGCATGACTGTTAATCCCTCCAGCGGTTTAATTAACTGGACCCCGGAGAGTTCAGGTACTTATTCTGTAACTTTAGAAGCATACCTTAAGAATAATCCAAATGTCAAAATTCAGCAAACCTGGACTATAGAAGTTATTGAAGGCGGACTTCCTGCATATTTATCAGTAATTGTAAAGCAAGGTTCTGTGATTTATCCTGATGCTACTTTAACTTTATACTCATCAGATTTCAGTTCGACATTTACTTTGTCAACCGATGCAGATGCTAAAGCTCTGTTTGCAGTCCCGAGCGGAGATTATTATCTGCATTTAAATGGTGACCTGTTCCAGGATTGCTGGTACAACAACAAAACTGATTTTGCCGATGCTGAAGTGTTGGAGCTAGCAATTGGTGATACTATGAAAATTGAAGCATTGGTTTCTGATAAAATCATAAAATATCAAATCAGTGGAATTGTAACTGATGAAAATTTGGTTGCAATAGAAGATGCAAGAGTCAATTTTATATTGGAAACAGGAGAAATATGGATGGTTTTGACTGACGCTGATGGCAAATTCTCTTTTGATTTGGATAAGGATATTGCTTTCAGGATTGTTGCCGTTAAAGACGGTCAATACACAGCACAATTCTATCCCGGATTATATGACTTTGCCGAAGCACCTTTAATTAAAAATACCAGTATAACTGATTGCAATTTTCAATTGGAGCAATTACCAAAAAGCACTGTAAATATCGAAGGCATGATACTTGACGAAAGTGCTTTACCCTTACCCGGTGTTGTAATAGCATACAAGGGACATGAAGTCGATGATGGAACTGCATTAAAATTTTCAGTTGATTTAGTAAATTCAACTGTTTCTTATGATGGAAGCTATCATCTTACTGTTCCGATTAGCGGAGAATATATCGTGCGGGCTTATCCTGCTGACATGAATTATTATCCTGCTTATTATTCCGAAGGAGCAGAACCTGTAAGCACATGGCTTGATGCTAAAATCATTGAAGCTACAGGAGGATTGATTGAAGATATATATATAAAGACTGAAAAAGTTACTCCAACTAGCGGAGCCGGGAAAATAAGCGGCACTGTGGAATTTATTATTTTTAATATGATGAGTGTTTCATATACACAAATGTCACCTCTTGGTGTTACTGTATTTGCTTCCGACCAGTCTGAAAAAATTTGTAAATACTCATATACTTATGATCCTCAGTATGGATATTATTCTTTATCCAATTTGGGATTGAACCAATGGAAAATAACAGCAGAAAAAGTTGGTTTAGCTGATATTAATGCTGAAAGAACATTGACATTAACTCAAAGTGAGCCATCATACAGTGATATTTTGTTATATTATTCCTTCGGCAGTTCAGTTGATGAAGATGCAGAAAAGATTATTTCTTTATATCCAAATCCTGTCGGAAGTGTAATTAATATTTCATTTAAACAGGCAAATATTTTCAACAGCACAATTACCATATTGGACAACCTCGGATACGAAAGATTATCATTTGAAAGCAATGGAGATTCATTTTCATTAGACGTATCATCGCTGACTACAGGAGCATATTATATCCGAATCACAAGCGGCTTGAAGACATATACAATGCCGTTTGTAAAGTTAGGTGATTAGGGGTTTAGACTTTTAGGGGTTTAGACTATTAGGCTTTTAGGGTTGAGGAGTCGGATTTTTATTAATTCGACGACTCATTTATTTTATAAAAAAATCTGTTTTGATGCAGGGATATTTAAATATATTTCAGAAAAGATTAAATTAAATCTTTAAGTTCATCTATTGAAATACCTGCTTTTTTAATAATATTGTTTAAGGTTCCTTTTCTTATTTCTTTATGATTAGGCACAACAACTGATTTGTTCTGTTCTAAATTGTGCATAAATATATGACTGCCTCTTTGATGGTCAACAATGAAGCCGAGTCTTCTAAGAGCTTTGATTAATTCTTTTGCAGAAAAAGTTTTACTCATATTGCAACTTCAAGTGCATGAACTTTATATTGTGGGTAGGATTTAATTTGATTAACTTTTTCCAATCCCTCAAGATAACAAATAATTGCTTCTCTGGCATTTGATATTGCTTCTTCTTCGGTATCACCTTGTGTAAAACAGCCGTCTAAAGCCGGAACACTAACATTGAATCCACCTTCTTCTGCAGGTTCTAATATTATATTAAAATTCATATAGCAAACCTTTTATACTTATAAAATATATTATTAATCACGTTATCAAAACAACAATATTTTGATAGAAAGAAAATGCTTTTATGTTCTGTCAGTTGTTTCAACTGACAGTAATGACAATTTCAACTGTTATAAAATCAGAAAAACCAATACAATCAAAACAACAATGAATACCGCTAATTTCACAAATTTTTTGATAATTGATAAAATCAATATAATTGCCAAAATACCAACTATTATTTGTGCATATAGCGGCAATTCGTTAAAGAAGTTTAATATAGATTCAAACATATCTAACTCAATCTGAAAGTGAAAGTAATTATACCATACATTGTTTTATCGTCTTGAAGCGGATTGAAACGCCACTGTTTCAAAGCTTTCATAGCCGCTTGCTCGAGTGCGGGGTCTCCTTTTTGTAATGGTACCATGCTGATAACTGTACCGTCACGTGAAACAGTAAACCGTATTTTTATCTCAGCAGAAGTATTAACGCCTTTTGGATATTGAGGAAGTTTCTTGTATAAAACAGTTCTATTTCCACCACCACCCCAGTCAATTGGTCCAATACCCTGACCTAAACCGGGACCTGAACCTTTATCCCCAAGACCACTGCCATCGGCTGTACCATCCTTAGTTCCAACATCCCTTGTGCCTGAACCTGCATCCTTATCGTTTTTCCTGTCAGAAGAAAGTTCACTTTTAGGAACAAAATCGCTTGCTTCGTCCGGGTCGGCTGACACGGCATCCTGATTATACTTTGTTTTTGCGGCAACTTCAGCATCATGCATTTCTGACATTGGTTCCTTACCCTTGTGTGCCCTGCCTTCCTCGGCAAGATTACCTTTGCTTATTCCGGTTCCGTCTCCTTCACCAAAGTTAATTAGCTCGAGAGGGATGGTATTAATTCGGTCAGTAACAGGTATAGGCGGTGCAAGATAATCCCAAACAGGTGAAATCAAGAGCATTAGAAAAGTAATTACCAAAGCGGCAAAAAAACCACGGGCGGTATTCTTGTCCCATGGGATTTTAATCTGCAATGGATGGCTTTCATCTCTTAACGGAACATACATATCAGTTTTAAAGTTTTAAAGTTACAAAGTTTTAAAGTATAAATTTTTAAAGTTTTAAATTTTTAAATTTTTAAATTTTCAATCAATTCATAATTAGTAATTATTTAACCCTGTCAATCCACGAATGAGCAAATCCGGATTTTGATGCTGCCTGTCGTGCTTCATCAACTGACTTAAATGTACCGAACCTGACTCTGAACCAATCCCTGTTTTTTATTCTCTGCGATGTAATATTAACATCATCAATATTTTGATTAATCAGTTTTTCCTTCCATGCTTCGGCATCATCCTTTGACGGAGTAGCATAAACCTGAACTGTGAACAACCATTCACCTTCCTTAACCGGAGATTTTTGAATTCTATTATTTACATTGTCAGGATAAGGAATATCTTCCAAATCAACCTTTGAAACCTGTGTCTGCTTGGGAGTTGCAGGTTTTTGAGTTTTTGGCTTTTGCAAATCAGGAGTTCTGACTGTAGTTCCCGGATTATCGGCAACATCAGTTTTATCTTCATTGATTGTCTGTTCTTCGAATACTATGTCATCATCGGTGGCATGAGAACCTGCGGTATCCATATACTCATTATATTCAGGCAGGTCTTTTTCGATTATGATTTCTCTGCCTTTAACAGCTATCTTTTCTTCCGAACCGAAAAGAGCCGCAATATCATTAAACCCGTCACGATTGACACCCCAATCATATATCAAAGCAACAAACATAGTCAATACAGCAAGTACTGCAATTAACAATAATGCTAATAGTGGTACTTTGGAACTTCTCACTGATGTTTGTTTGCCGGCTCCTCCGGATGTTTTGGCTCCGACATCTGAGGACTGATTCCCGTTTTCCAAATCCGGACGAAATGATACATCATCAAATTCGGGAATTTTGCCATTATTAAAATCATTTTCCATAGTTTTAATGACCTTTTAAATCAACATAATTTTTATATAATTTATTAACTCCTTCATCCTCCAACAAATAGATTTTTGATTTGGAAAATAGAAGATAATACAACCAAAAATATTTCAAAAAACCTAAATAAATTATGAACTCAAAACTGATAATAAGCACCTAATCCAAAAAACAATCCTCTTTCCTTGTATCCCTGCCAAATATAAATATCAGAGTTCAATAAATTCTGTAACTTCAGCTGAATATTAAGTTGTTCCAACAATCTGTATTCAAATTTCAACCTGATGTCAATATATCCATCCAAAGCAATTTCATTATCAAAGTCGGCATATCTTTGACCAATATAATCAAATCCTGCTTCAATAATAAGCTTATCATCCATCAACTTTCTACTGTAATCAACAGATAACCTTATTAACGGATTGTAAGGAGCAATATTTCCATTATTAGATAAGGTTGAAAAATTAAAAGCTCCAAAATATGTTACGTTATCCTTTGGAGTAATTCTGTAAAATCCTTCACTGAATAATTCGATTTTATTGACTCTTTCATATTTTAAAATAAAAGCATCTGAAGTAAGAGTATCAAATACCGGAGTCCTGTCCGAAGAACCAAAATTTATCCCTCCTGACAAGCTGATATTTTCCAGTGGATGATAATACAATATTCCACTTAGCATAGGTGTATCGTATATGTAATCAACATCAATACCCCTTTGTGCATAAGGATTAATTTTCATTAAATCGAAATATGATACTTTTCGTAATCCGGTGAAGACAATTCCCCTGATAGTAAATTTCTCGTTCATTTGATAATCAGCACTTCCTTTTATAAGTAATCCACCGCGGCTAACATCATTGGAAGTTCCGCCAAATTGAATACCGCCTTCAAGATTAACAGTTATTTTTGCGATTTTATAACTTCCGAACAATCCGGCTTCAAAATAATGAACACCGTTGCCTCTGACCGATTCCAAATCAGCTCTTGCTTTTCCGCCAAGCTCATAATCATTTCCCAGATTTTTCACCATAACAAAACCGCTCAACAAATTATCAAATGCTTTTGCATCAATTGAATCAGTTAGGAAATCCGAAAGCTGTAGTGAGCGAAAGTTTGCTCCTGTAGAAAAATTAAAATTCGAATAATTCCCGTCTGATTGAATACCCAGGTCGAAATCGAAAATATTTCTTTCAACAGGATTTTCAACGGCATACAGATTGTAATTTTTGTTATTGATTTTTAAATTTGTTCTTGTCTTGCTTCCCCCAAACACAAAGAATTTATCGGGTGCAATATAGTCAGTAAATAAATTCAAATAGAATTTGTTGTACCCGGAATTCGCTACATGCTCACCGCCATAGTCAAGTCCGGCATTACCAAAAATGCTATATTCCTTATAGTCGTATTCATAACCGGCTTCAACTTTTGCAAAAGCATATCTGCCAATACCTGCAAAAGCATAGCCCTTTTTGAAGTCAGAGTTTAAAATTTTGTTTGGCAATGGCTGAGGTGGTAATAATAAAGATTGCTGTTTTTCCAGTGAATTCAAAGAATCCAGATTTTCCTTAGACATGGCAAGCGGTTTTTCGGGAAATTGTTTTATACCCGTACGCACATCTACCTGCTCCTTACCTTCAATAATAAAGTTAGGCAACTCCAAAGGTTTTGAAGAAGTACCCGGAACCGGCGGATTTTGCTGTGCAAAAAGCAAATTTGCCGCTAAAAACAATATTACAAATACATATTTCATCATCATCTTTAATTTAAAATTTTCGATTTAAAATTTAAAATCAATTTTTATAATTTTCACACATTAACAATTTAAAATCCTATTTCTTTTCCAATCTTTTCAATCTCAGCTTAACAGTTTTACCATATTCATCATCAGGTCTTTGAGTTAAAAGTGCCTGATAAATTTCTTTTGCTTTGCCAATCTCACCAAGTTTTTCATAGACTTCACCAAGATTAAGTAAAGCAAGGGGATACCATGTTTCCTCTCCCGGGAATTTATCTCTGACTATATTGAAAGCTTCGGCGGCTTTTACCCAAATAGTATCTCTCATCCACATTTCGCCAATCCTAAACTGAGATTCAGCAGACAAAGCAAAGTCAGACATACTACTGGCAATAATACCATATTCAACTCTGGCAGAATCATACATTCCTTTAGAACGGAAATAGCTCGCAATTCTGTATCTGCTTTGGTCGGCGTATACCATACCCTTATATTTCTGTGCTACATCCCTGTATAGATTCATAGCCGCAACTGTGTCGCCTAACTCGTGCTTAATTACCGCCCTTTCAAAACCTGCCTGTGCAGAGTTCTGGTTTTCGGGATATTTCTTTTCCAAACTCATGAATATTGAATCTGCTTTGTTTACATCATTTAATTTCTTCATTAACAAAGCATACTCCAGCATTCCCAGTGGAGTAAATTCACTGTCAGGATACTTTTTTTCAAGCGTTTTAAAAGCATCAACTGCGTTTTCATTATCATTCAAATTGATATAGCTTTTTCCCATCCAGTATAAAGCTTCGCTGTTTCGTTTGCTGTCAGGATAAGCTTTAATGAAGTTCTGAAATTCATCCACAGCATCTTTAAACCTCATGCCGGAGTAAAACATATCTGCTTTTTTAATAAATAATTCCTGTGCAAAAGGAGTATTTGGATGACTGCTGATAACAGAATCGGCAATGAGAATTGCTTCCTGTTCTCTTCCTAATGCCATATAGCAAAACTGTAAACTTCTCCATGCTTCGGGGGCAAGTGCATCACTCGGAAACTGTCTTACAACATTGTTGTATGACTCAATTGCCGCTTCAAAGTTACCCGTATTGTAGTTTGCATCACCTATGGCATAATAAGCCCTGACAACCAAATCATGTTGTGAGTATGCCTGAATTAAAAATCTGAAATTGTCAATCGCTTCCTTATAATCTTTTTGCTGAAATCGAATCCAGCCAATCAAATAAAGAGAATAAGGAGCATAAGGAGAACGAGGATAATTTCTCACAAAACTCAGCAGGGAAGATATCGCGGGTTCATAAGAGCCCAATCTGTACAGTGCATGGCTCAGCTGGTAAGCACAATATTGTCCTTCATCTGACTTCGGAGAAAAGTTCATTGCCTTGCGGTAAGCATCTGATGCGTTTTTATAATCTTTTAAAATATAATACCCATCTGCCTGACGGGATAAAACCTCCATCGTATATTTTGAACGGGGATAATCCTTAGCCATTTTATCAAATATTTCCGATGATTTTTTGAACTGCTGCAATCTGAAATATGACCATCCCTGACCATAAAGAGCTTCTTCCTTTCTTAAACTTAGAGGATATTGCTGTAAAAGATTAGTATATGTATCTGCAGAATTTTTCAGCAGGTCTGAACGGTAATATGCTTCAGCAAGCCAGAACAAAGCTTCATCCAAACGTTTATCATTTTTGTTATTCCCGATGAATGTATTAAGCACTGTAATTGCTTCTGCATTCCTTTGGCTCAAAACAAGTGCAATACCGCGTTTTAATCTCGATTCAGCAATATACCATTCTTTTTGTGACATGAAGTTCGGTGAACTGCGCAAAGCAATTTGCTCAGCTTTACTGTACTCAATTACAGATTTTTCCCAGCTTCTTAGTTCCATAAAAGTAGCACCAAGAAGCAAAGCGATTCTTACTGAAACAATACCTTCCGTAGCTTCTCTTTGAGCTCTTTCGAGTGTCCTTCGGCAATCATCGAATTTTCCTGATTCATAATAAATCTGCCCTAACTCCATCAGTATCTGTCCTAAGAAAGGATAAGCAGGTTGAATCGAAAGTGCAGAAATTTCTTTAACTGCCTGCTCGGTATTTCCGCTTCGCTTCAGGGCAATGGTCCGGTACATCTGTGCCGCGGCTTTATTTCTTTGATTAACCGGTTTTTCAGTATTTATTAAAATATCATAAATATCTATTGCTTCGTTGTTCCTTCCCAAGTTCAACAATGCCCAACCTGAACCAAGCCGGACATATTCATCGAGTTCGGGATTAGAATAATTATCTAAAAATGTCTTAAACTCAATTAATGCCTGCTCATATTTACCGGCAATGTTCAATGCTTCACCGCTGAGGTATTGAAGGTCAGCTTCAGCATTGTTGATGTAACTTTGTGGTTCAAACATAGTGCCAATGGAATCCTGAGTTGAGATTTTAACAGCAGTACTTTTAACGTTTTCTAAAATATCTAAGGCAGTATAAGGTTCTCTTAAAATCAGCTTGTTGTTAACCTCACGAATTCTTGAAGCCATATAGGTATTACGATAGGGGTACTTTTTGGCAATGGTATTATAATAGTTAATAGCAATTTCAAAATTTCTGTTTATTTCTTCGCTCACACCTAAAAGGTACAAGGCATCGTCAGCATATTCCTGTTCGGGATAAATCCTGAAACATTCCTCGAAAAGCGGTTTTGCTTCCTGATATTTTCCCTGTTGACAAAAAGAAACAGCTCCCCAAAACAAACAATTATGAGCTATAATTCTATAAATACTATCAGCTCTTAAAGAAAATTCATCTTCAGCAATTTGTTTGGATTCTGCAAAATACTCAGTCGCCTTATTATATTTCTTTTGCTCAAATGCTATATACCCCCTCAAAACTGCGGCATGGGATTTTAAAGGTGAGTTGTTTCTAATCTTAATGAATTCATTTAATTTAGCATCAGCTTGTTTGTAATTTTTTGTTAGATAGTCGAGATTGGCAGAAAGAAGTAAAGCTTTATCAGATGAAGAGCTTTCAGGAAAAAATTTGACTGCATCAATGAGTTTTTGCTCGGCTATTCTAATAAGTAATTTGTCAAAATGAACAGAAGCATCTTCAATCTGTCTGGATCCATACTCATATGGATATTCGACCAATTGTGAAAACATTTCCCCTGCCTGAAATAAAACCAGTACCAGGCAAATGCTTAAAAATTCAGTAATTGACTTTCTTATTTTAATTTTCATAAACATCGAATTCATAATTTTCAATATTAAGCATTTTTTCTACAGCGTCATATTTAACTTTGACGTTTATTTAGTTCAAAAGTTTTTCCAAAAACATAAGAACAAACCGCCAACTGACCTTAGCCAACCGACTACTATATAATATTTCGCAATGAATAGACTATGCTGCAATATTAAATTAAGGAATTTTTTTATTATATACTAATAAAATATATCATTTATTCAAAATATTATAATTATTTTTTACTGAATTATTTATTAGAGATATAAGCTATTGTGTGGAATATTAATAAAATTGTCATTTAGAGAAGCAAAACGTAATTGAACCTTTTATTATGACTAGGAAAACGACCTAATACTCTCATGAACATAATTTTATGAAAAGTTCAATATGAAGAAATAAAAGGCGGCTGTTAACGAGCCGCCTATTCCTTAGAGTAAATCTATTAACTTTTATTACTTTGCAATTGAAACAGACCTTCTTTCGCGAATAATCGTAACTTTAATTTGACCGGGATATTCGAGTTCGCGTTCGATTCTTTCGGCAATATCAGAAGCCATTGCATCTGCTTTATTGTCGTCAATATGGTCTGGCTCGACGATAACTCTAATTTCACGACCTGCCTGTATAGCAAATACCTTGACAACACCTTTGAAACTTTGTGCAAGATTTTCGAGTTTTTCGAGACGCTTGACATAATTTTCAAGCGATTCGCGTCTTGCTCCGGGTCTTGCTCCGCTGATGCTGTCAGCCGCCTGAACTAATACGGCAATTGGAGATTCCATCTCAATATCTTCGTGATGGGCTCCAATAGCATTGCAAACAATCTTGTTCTCTTTATATTTTTTTGCAAGGTCCATACCCAAAAGTGCATGCGGACCTTCCGTGTTTTTGTCCAAACACTTACCGATGTCATGCAAAATTCCTGCACGCTTGGCAATAGTTGCGTCAAGCCCAAGTTCAGCCGCCATCAATCCGCAAAGATATGAAACTTCCATAGAGTGGTTCAAAAGGTTTTGTCCGTAACTGGAACGATATTTCATTTTACCGACCATTCTCGATAATTCCGGATGTACATTGTGAACTCCGAGGTCAATCAGTATGTTTTCTCCGTCCCGAACAATTTCAGTTTCAAGTTCTTTTGTCGTTTTGCCGACAACTTCTTCAATTCTTGCAGGATGAATTCTGCCATCAGACATTAATTTCTCGAGAGCCCTTTTGGCTACTTCTCTTCTGAATGGGTCAAAACCGGAAATAACGACAGCTTCGGGAGTATCATCAATAATCAGGTCAATACCTGTGGCTGATTCAAATGCACGAATATTCCTTCCTTCGCGTCCGATAATTCTACCTTTCATTTCGTCGCTGTCGAGATTGACAACCGAAACAGTACTTTCTACGCTATGGTCAGATGCAGTTCGTTGAATTGCCTGAATTACAACCGTCTGGGCATCCTTTTGGGCATTCATTATTGCTTCATCACGAATCGTTTTCGCTTTAGCTGATGCAATTTCCTTTGCTTCATTAACGAAATTATTTATCAATTGTTCTTTGGCAGCATCACGCGACATACCACTGATAATTTCAAGCTGATTAATTTGTTTTTCGATTAATTTTTCAAGGTCCAGATGCTTGTTTTTAATTTCTTCTTCACGATTTTTTAAGTTGTTATCATATGACTGAAGTTGTTTTTCTTTTTTGTTAATCATCTCAATTTTAGCATCAACAGCTTCTTCACGCGTTTTAACTTGTTTTTCCAGAATTTGAGTTTTAGCTCTTTTCCCCTGTGTTTCG
>CAZEHW010000036.1:0-19495 GCA_964511865.1 uncultured Hyphomicrobiales bacterium
ATCTTAATTGCTCCGTCCAATTAGTACCACCGTCTGTTGTATGAAATATTTTTCCATATATTTCACCACTACCGGAAATACTGGAGTATCCTCCTGTTGCCCATCCATCAGAATTATTCAGAAAATAAATACTGTTCAAATCCATAATATCGTCAGAAACTACCTGTACATTCCATCCCCATTCTTTAGGAGGATTTATTTCTTCAGGACAAGATGTCAATGTCAATACTAAAACCAACAAACCTATTATTTTAATTTTCATATATCACCTGTATTTTATGGAACTTATAAATATAATAATATCGTTTCATATTATTTTGATTTATTTTGATTTATTTTCTTTTTGTAATCAATAATGCCTTGTTGTATATTTCCCTTCATTGCATGCGGTGCTGTTCTGCCACATTGACCGGTTCCGTCGTGATTTGGTCTGCACATCCGAAAGCACCAAGGTGTGCGGTTCTTGGTCATTGGACAGCCCAAATAAGTATACTCCGGTAAATTCCTTGCTCTTCTAATACTTTTCATCAATTTCCCTTAATCCAAAATAATTTATCATAATAACGAAACAACTCATTCTTAATTTTCTCATTACTAATATTCAAGACTTTTTAAATCTTTTAGAGCTCTGTGAGTTCTTTTCTTAAATACTGCCCCGTATAGCTGTTTTCAACCATGCAAATATCTTCGGGTGTACCTTGAGCAACGAGCAGACCGCCCTTTGAACCGCCTTCCGGTCCTAAATCAATTATCCAGTCGGCACACTTGATTACATCGAGATTATGCTCAATTATGATTACCGTATTTCCTTTGTCAACAAGTTTGTTCAGTAGCTTTAAGAGAATGCGGATGTCTTCAAAATGCAGTCCTGTCGTCGGCTCATCAAGCAGATATATTGTTTTTCCTGTGCTGATTTTGGAAAGTTCTGTAGCTAATTTCACACGTTGTGCTTCGCCACCCGAAAGTGTGGGTGCCTGCTGTCCGAGTGTAATATAACCCAAACCAACTTCAAACAACGTGCTAAGTTTTCGTTTGATTTTTGGAATTTCGCTGAAAAAATCAAGAGCTTCGACAACTGTCATATCGAGAACATCAGCTATTGATTTGCCTGTATATTTCACTTCACGGGTTTCTCGGTTATATCTCTTTCCGTTGCAAACATCGCATCTTACATACACATCAGGCAGGAAATTCATCTCGATCTTCTTGATTCCACCACCCTCGCATTCTTCACATCTGCCCCCGGGGACATTGAATGAAAACCGACCTGCTTTGTATCCCCTGATTTTAGCTTCAGGTAATAGTGTGAAGAAATCTCTGATTATTGTGAATAAACCTGTATATGTTGCCGGATTTGAACGGGGTGTTCTTCCTATTGGACTTTGGTCAATTTCGATTACTTTGTCAACATTATTTAGTCCTTCAAGACCTTCATGCTCAAGCGAAACAAGAACAGAACGGTAAAAATGCCTTGCTAAAATCGGATATAAAGTGTCATTAATCAAACTCGACTTTCCTGAACCGCTCATTCCTGTTACACAAATTGTAACCCCTAATGGAAACTCAATTGTCAGATTCTGCAGATTATTCCCTTTAGCACCTATTAATTTCAATCTTGCCCCATTACCTTGTCTTCTAACTAATGGAACAGGAATTTTCTTTTCATTTTTAAGATATTTAGCAGTTAAAGAATGCTCAGCTTCACCATTTGTCATTTTCATGATATCATCAGGAGTTTTTGCAAGTATTATTTCACCACCATGCACACCTGCCCCGGGTCCTATATCCACAATAAAATCAGACTGTTCTATCATAGCTTTGTCATGCTCAACAACAATAACCGTATTACCGATGTCCCTCAACCTTTTCAATGAGCTAATCAATTTATTATTATCATGCTGATGAAGACCAATACTCGGTTCATCAAGTACATACAAAATACCTGTAAGCTCCGAACCAATTTGAGAAGCAAGCCGTATTCTTTGAGACTCTCCACCCGAAAGAGTGTTGACGCCCCTGTCCATAGTCAAATAAGAAAGCCCTACTTCCTGTAAAAATTTCAATCTTGAGATTATTTCGCTAATAATAATCAATGCAATCTTTTCTTCCCTTTCACTAAGATTTGTTTTTAATGTTTGAAAAATTTCTAAAGTTTGATTAATATCTGATTTAACTATGTCTTTAATTGATAATCCTTGAATTAATATTTTCAAATTTTCCGGTTTTAATCTTCCACCGTTACATACCGGACATGGCTGTCCTGACATAAAATTCTCATAATTCTTTCTTATCGTACCCGATGAAGTGTTTTCGTAATGATGGATCAAACTCGGCAGAAGTCCTATAAATTTATGATAATAAGTCGTTTTACCTGAGGCAAATTTATATTTCACTTTGACCGTTTCATCTTCGCTCCCGAAAAGCAAGCGGTTGATTTTTTCTTCGGGCATAGTGCTTATCGGTGCTTCCAAATCAATATCATTATCTTTTGCAAATGACTCAATTTGTGACCAAAGCCAGTTTTCTCTAAGCTTACCCATAACAAGAATACCACCTTCAGCAATAGACATTGACCTGTCTTGAATTACCAGTTGTTTGTCAAAGTCTTTGATTTCACCTAAACCCTGACAATTAGAACATGCACCATATGGAGAATTATAAGAAAACATATTAGGTGCAGGCTCATTATATGCTTTGTTGCAAGACGGACAAGTATATTGCGTACTATAAAGCTTCTCCAACCAAATCCCATCTTCCGCTTCTTTAAGCCCCTCTCCCTTTTTCTGCTTTCCTTTTTTAGGTTTCTCATTCTTAATTCGTAATTGGTCATTAGTAATTAAACTCCCTTCTCCCAGTCTGCTTATCTTGTCATCCTGAAGGGTCGATTGACCCTGAGCTTGTCGAAGGATGTTTTCTTCAATTGTGAATTGTGAATTGTCAATTTTTAATTGATTACTGTCAACTGTCAACTGTCGACTGTCGACTGAATATAAAATCATCATCGCTTCTTCGCCAACCTTGAGAGCAAGTTCAACTGATTCTGTAACCCTATGCTCCTGTTCCTTTTCAGGTACACATCTGTCAACAATTAGTTCGATATTGTGAATCTTATATCTGTCCAACTGCATTCCATCTTTGATTTCCCTTAGTTCACTATCAACTCTGACTTTTGTAAAACCTTGTTTTTGAAGTCTTTCAAAAAGTTCTTTGTAATGACCCTTTCTACCTTTTACAATAGGTGCAAGTATTTGGATTTTTACATTATCAAATTGTAACATAATATCATCAACAATCTGTTCTGTTGATTTCTTTTGAACGGGAATATTACAGTTAACACAATATTGAATACCAATTTTTGCATAAAATAATCTAAGATAATCGTAAATTTCGGTAACAGTTCCAACTGTTGAGCGGGGATTATGGCTAATAGTTTTTTGTTCAATACTGATTGCAGGAGAAAGCCCTTCGATGCTGTCAACATCCGGCTTTTTCAACATTCCAAGGAACTGTCTGGCATAAGAAGACAAGCACTCGACATATCGCCGCTGACCTTCTGCATATAAAGTATCAAATGCAAGAGATGACTTACCCGAACCGGAAATACCCGTGAAAACAACAAGTTTATCTCTCGGAATTTTCAGGTCTACTCCCTTAAGATTATGCTCCCTTGCTCCCCGAACAGTAATCTCGGTAAGTCCCTCGCCTCCAGGGTCGTTTGACCCTCCATTGTCCATTATCAATTTACCATTATCCATTAATTACCTTTTTTGCCACAATATCAAGTTTATTATCAATTCAATGTAATATAACTAAGCAAAATAACAGTTCGTTAATAAACAAACAAATAATTTTGGAAATAATAATTATTTTAGTAAATTTCGAGACGTCTTTGATGTTCATGTGTCATTATATGATATGAAAATTGCAAAATGTTTATTTATATAAATTTTTTATGAGTTAATATTATGAAACTTTTCATTACTTTCTTAGCTTTTATCGTTGCATTCAGTATCCAAGCCATGGCTCAGAGCGATGCTTTGCTAATCAAATTGAAAAGCGGGCAAACCGATACTATCGCAATTTCTCAAATACAAAAAATTCAATTTGAGAATATCTCAGCAGTGCGAGAGAGCCCATCTGCCAATTCCAATCTAAGAATTGAGGGTAATTATCCGAATCCTTTTTCAGAGCAAACTTCACTTGAATTTGAAATTGCAAATTCCGGGATGGTAGAAATCACCATCTATGACAATTCAGGTAAGCATATTCAATCCTTAAAATGTGAAAATTGCCAAGCCGGAAAGAATTCTTTGCAATGGAATAGTCTTGACTTTAACAATAACCGCGTTCAGAGCGGAGTGTATTATTACGAAGTGAGATTCGGGACAGAAGTACATGCAAAGAAAATGATTTTAATTAAGTAGGAAAGTATGAATATGAAAAATATAATAATATTTCTGTCGCTTTTCTTATTTGCAATATCTCTTTTTGGGCAGGAACCAACATTAAAATTCTTTCTTAATGATGGGAATTTTAAATCATTTGATATTGATGATATTGACAGTTTGGCTGTATCGAAAAGTGATAGTAGGTATATACTGCATATTTATTATCAAGACACAAACATTGCCTATTATCCAAACGAAATTATCCAGTGTGTTAAAATTGAAAAGGACATTAACAAACAACTTATTCTTAATGTATATATCTTCAGTTATCCCAAACCGTATCTTGTTTCTGAGATTGACAGCATCGTTTTCAAAATCGACCAATGGCAACCACTCACAATCGGCAGTCAGGTGTGGATGCTGAAGAATTTAGATGTTGACCATTATCGTAATGGTGATTCTATACCTGAAGTTAGGGACTCAACTGAATGGGCAAACTTAAAATCAGGTGCTTGGTGCTATTATCTTAATGATACAACTAATGGTGAAATTTACGGGAAATTATATAATTGGTATGCTCTAAATGATCCAAGGGGAATTTGCCCTGAAGGATGGCATATTCCAACTGATAATGAATGGAAAACATTAGAGATGTGTCTTGGAATCTCTAAAGAAGATTCTGATAAAAATGGATTCCGAGGTATCAATGAAGGTGGAAAACTCAAGGAATCAGGAACAGGATATTGGCAGAGTCCAAATACAGGTGGCACTAATGAAAGTGGTTTTACTGCTTTACCGGGTGGTGTACGTGACGACTTAGGAACCTTCAACCTAATAGGTCTTAATGGTTTTTGGTGGTCTGCAACAATGGACACAGCTTCTCCCTATTGGTTACCTCCAAGAGCATGGGGGAGGCGTTTGGACAATATTCGTGCAAGTATTATCAGAGCTCAAGGTAATTATTTGACGGGAAAATCAGTTCGTTGCGTCAAGGATTAATAAAATATTTTATGGAAACTATTCAACAATTTGCACTAATAGGGCAACAACTTGCAAACCAAGCATTAGTGGATTATTCAGTTTTGGAAAATGAAGTTATATTATCTATCTAATATTAAAGCTTAGATTTTGGTATATTTATTTCATTCTTGCTACAACAGATATTTCTTTTTTAAAAGTATCAAGTAGCATTCTTTTTATTTTCTCTGAAGCAGGTATTTTCAGGTTATAGTATTTATTGAATAACTTTGTAGATATATGTAGCATTCTCCGATTGAATTTTTTTCTGGATTTCTCTTTTTTTATTTCAAGAATATCAAAACCTGATTTCTCAAGTAAAATCTTCAATGATGATAATGTAAAATGCTGTAAATAAACCTGCTTAAAAAATTGGTAATCGGTAGTTTGGAATAATTTCCAGTATTTTGAACGTGTATATGGTACTTTGATAAAAACCAATCCCTTATCATTTAATTTATCCTTAATAGCTGTCATTGATTCAAATGGATTAGGTGTTTTTACTAATGAATTGTATAAAACAATAACATCAAATTTTTTGTCTATTTCTTTAAGAGTTTGGTAAACCGGAATCCCTATATTAGTACAGTAATATTTTGCTGAACGAGAAATTTCAATACCGGCAACTGTAAATCCATGCCTGCGTGCTTCATCTAAAAAATACCCCCTTCCGCAACCATAATCCAAAATTGAACCGGGTGGATGTTTGTATTTATAAATTTCAGAAAGAAATTCCAACTGTCCTGTAATTCTATAAATCCTTCGATGTTCAGTTCGTAAATACTCCTTAGCAGACATCACAAAGTCTTGCTCAAAATTGGAGTAATAGCTCTCTTCACTTGGATAATCTTTAACAAAAAAGAAGCCGCATTTTTTACAAAAAATAAATTCCTTACTGTTCCTCTTGTAGAGTTCAGTGTTGGCTGATGAGCATATTTTGCAGTTTATTTTCTGGCTCATTTGATTATTTTTTTATTTTTTGTAAACTTAGATATTGTAATATACTTTGATTTAATGAAATTTTCAATGGTTTTTTTATAAATTTAATAGCAACCACTCTTTTACCTAAAGCCATTTGTATTTTATTGATATTTGCAAAAACAATTCCAATAATTTGCCATAAAACAAAACTAACCAGATTGTTTCCGCTAATAAAATTTATCAAAAACAAGTGAAGCATTAAGAAAAATAATAAACCAGACCATCTTTGTAAATCATCCGGTAAATCGTCCCGGGCTTTTCTCATCATCAGATATTTTGCAGATGTTACAAATAGCGATATAAATATGCCAACAAATGCTATTAACCCGATTAGTCCCATTTCTGCCATTACAGCAATAAATGAGAAATCACCAAACTCAACTCCTTTTCGATTATTATAAGCAGTTAAGCCAATACCTGCACCGGTGAGCCAATGACGTTCCCATATTTCCAAACCTACTTTTGCAGAATACATACGTACTCCAATGGACTCTCCTTCAGTACCTTGCTTTTTAGAAACAATCCCTGTTAATCTTTTAGAAAATAATTCAACCACACTTGTTCCGGCTATTGACTGAATAAGATTGTCCGTTGCTAAAATTAGTATAACAGAAGCTATTAATATATAAAAAAATGGCTTCAACCTTTTTGACCAGTGAAATACTAATATCCCGCCAATAATCAGAGCCATGCCTACAAAACCAGTCATTGAAAAACACAGGAACAAACTAATAAGTGAAACACCAAAAATTATGGAAGTTAGAATCTTTGATTGAAAAAAGTGTTTCGTCTTTTGAATAAATGGAACAATTATCAATGCCTGTATTACTACATTGAATGAAGCTAAAGCCGATGGTTCAGAAAATATTGACGTTGCCCGGTAAAAATCTCCATAATGTAAACTTAATTGTTTTACAGATTCAATATCATCAGAAAACCTGCCGGCTAAGCTTACATTCGTGAATTGCAACCATGCTAAAGGCAAATCATATGCTCTTGCGATTATTTGATAAACTCCAAAAATATTTATTATCAAAGATATAATAAGCCAGGTTTGAGCTGCAGCTGTCCATGTTTTCGTTTCAAATCTGTAAGTTGCACAAATCAATGTAAACATTATAAGAAAAATAAAATGAATCGAAGTTTTAAAAAACTGTATCATCTGAACTGTATCACCTTTTATCAGAGGTGCTATTCCTGAAAGCATTGCAGCAAAAATAAGAGCAAGCATAAAGAAAAGACCCGGATGTAAATGAAATTTTAATTCTTCTCCATCCCAAAACATCCTTTTTAAAAATAAAATAATAACTGCAAGAAATGCAAAATCTACAAGATTAACTCCGTATTTCGCAACTTCAAACAATTGATATGCATCAGTAAAAAATGCAACAAATACTATTATTATCAGAATATGCATTATTCTTTAGTCATTATTTATTTAAATTTTTCTTTTAATTACAAATTAAATCAAATAACTTGCAATCGGTTTATATTACAAATTATAATTTTTTTTTTTTATAACAAGATAATAATAATAATGTGATGTGTGAAATTGATGTTAAAGATATTAATTTAAAAGATTTTCCTGACCAAAATCTAAGGAATCGTATTAAATTATCCTATAATTGGTTAGAAGAAAACAATGAAAATCTTTTTGATGGAGGTTGCTCTTACGGATATGGTACAAGATATCTATCTCAAAAAAGTACAAATACTTACGCAATTGATATGAATAAAATCCACATAGCTGTTGCTAATGAAAAGTATAAAAATATTAATTTTAAAGTTGGCGTTCTTGAAGATACCGGCTACGAAGATTCTTTCTTTGATGCCATAGTACTTAACGATGTACTGGAACATACAAATGATAAAATTCAAACTCTAAGTGAAATGTACAGAATTTTAAAACCCGGAGCATATATTATTATTTCTACACCACATAAAGGACTTTTCGCATTTTTGGACCCATATAATTACGGTTACAATTTGAAAAAATATTTACCATTACTTTATAAAACTTTATATAAATTTATCCGGCTTATTAAGGAAAGAAAAATTCCCAAAGAGTTCAATCCCGAACATGAGCAAAAGCATTTTCATTATTCATTGAAAGATTACAAAGAAATGTTGGCTCTCAGCCGTTTTAAGAATAATTATTCTATTGAGAAAATCTTTCGTTCAGGACTTTTGATCGAAGTTCTTGTAATGAATATCGAGTCAATCTTGAATATATTATTGCCTCAAAGAATTTCAAGGTTCTTGTTAAAACCTCTATCTTTACTCGCTGAAATAGACTATTGGATACCCTATGGAGTATTATCCTATAATATTGCTTTGAAAATAAGTAAAAAGTGAATAGCTAAAAATTAGATCATAATTTTTTAAAATAATAAAGGTCATAACCTTGCCGGTTATGACCCTGTGGTCAATTGAACCAAAAAGTGTGCGTGTTTTTTAATTTTTGTCAATCGCTCATATATAATAACACATAAAAAGCTAAAACGTCTCAAAAAATTAAAAAATACTTTCTGAAATCTCCCTTTTTAATAGCTTAGAACTTATATAAGGTGATGGCTTAGCATAATTCAAGGTAAGTGGCAGAGCTATCAGTAGCAATATTGTACCTATTAACCCTCCCTCAATACCATAGTTTCCACCAAATAACCAAACAGGAAGACTCCCGGAGTCAAGTCTAAAAATAGAATATCCAAATGAATTTCCGCTTATGCTCGAACCTAATAAAAATTGTTGTAGAAAATTCCAGAAAAAATGATAAAATATTGGTAAATAAAGTGATTTCGTCTGAATATACATTACTCCTAATACTGTTCCGGCAATAAATGTATTTGTAAAAGCTATGAAACTAAAACTGTAATTACTAATATGAACTGTTGCAAATATTAAACTTGTAAAAATTATAGTTATTGTAATTCCGAATTTATCTTTCAAAGACTGGAATACGATACCTCTGAAAAACAATTCTTCATTGGTTGAATAGAAGAAGAGAATAATTGTAAAATATATAAATCCTTCTGTAATCTCAAAATCTGTAAATATATTTAATTTAAATAAGTAAAGAAATCCACTTGTGATGATAAAAGGTATAAAAACGAATAAAAATGATAGAAAAATATCCTTATGTGTTTCTTTTGTGAATTGTAAACCGAATGAAAATAAATACTTCCCGGAACGATATTCTTCGATAATAACTGAAGCAAGAATCAATGAAATAAATGTAATAACCGAGTTATCATAATAATAGTAGAAGAAATCAGAATATGATTGATAGATTCTGCATATATAATCAATAGGAAAATAGAAAAAAGCTACCAATCCCAAATATATCAGAATTCTTTTCCACCATGAAGCAAGTATTTTTTCTGTATTCAAATTATTATTATTATTATTTTAAAATTAATATAATACAAACTTCAAAAACATTTTAAACATAACAAATTATTTTCTCAATTATTCTCTTTATTTTTGCACTTTAATATTTTAGTTGAGGTTAAAAATTGGAATTCAGAAATAAATTTGCTTTAAAACAATTATTGCTTTTCTTGGCAATATTCTCATTCTTCAGGATAGTTCTATACTTTTTGTATAGTGATTATTTTGCTGAGCTAACATTTACTCAGATTCTAACTTCGTTTATTGATGGGATTAGATTTGATTTATCAATAATTCTCACTTTTGCAGGATTACCTCTTTTTTTGATAAATCTGCCTGTGATGAGTAAGCTATGGCTTAAAATCTGGGGTATAGTTGTTACAATTGTAATTATAGCTATGCTTTTAATACTTGTTGGAGATGTATTTTACTTCGATGTTGTCGACCGCCATCTCGGAGATGATTTACTTCTTGCTTTGGACGATGCCGATTTTATCTGGTCTTTTGCAATTAACCAGTATTGGTATGTTCTAATTGCATTTATGTTGTCCTTTACTTTCTATATACGTAATATGCTACGGAAAATTAATCGCTATTTCGAAAAAAATAAACCAAAATTATTAAAAGAAATTATTCTGCAGGTAGCTATTATCCTATTTATCGTAATTGGCATTAGAGGTTCTTTTGGAGATAAACCAATCAACGTAATTAATGCTTTTGGTCAGGGTTCAAGCGAATATGGGAACTTGACCTTAAACGGAGTATTTAGTGTATATCATGTTAGCCGTAGTGCAGGAAAAATCAAACACAATTTTTATCCAAAAAATGAGGCAAATTCTCATGCTTTATCTCTGATAATCGAACAAAATGATGTTGTCCCCGATAAAGAATATGCATTGATGAGGAAATTTAAAAATTTTGCAATAAAAAATACAGGACTGCAAAAATTGAATGTTGTTTTCTTTCTTTTGGAAAGCTGGACACCTCAATACATTGATTGCTACTCTCACAAAGGATATGGTGTAACACCAAACTTCGATACAATTGCTCAAAATGGATCAAAATTTACAAACTATTACGCAAATGGAGACCGTAGTATTTATGGATTAACTGCAACATTACTTGGTATTCCTCAGCCATTGGGTATCCCCTATTTGGGAACGGGATTGGAATTATACAATATATTCAGAATTGGAAAAATCTTTGATGCATTAGGTTATAGAACCATTTTTGCTCAAACATCAAGCAGTGGTTCTTACAGAGTAGATGCAATAGCAAAAGGTTTGGGATTCAAAGAATATTATGCTCAGGAAGATTTTCCAAAAACTAATATTTATAAAACAAACGAGATACCACATTTTGGGTGGGACTATGAAGCATTAATGTTTTTGGAAAAGAAAATCAGTGAACAAAACAAACCTTTTTTTACTTATCTGTTCACCGGAACAACTCACGAAGAATATGTTTTACCGGATAAAAAATTTGAAAAATATCCTCATCAGCGAAATAATATTAATGGCTTCTTAAATACCTTATATTATTCCGATTGGGCTTTCGGGGAATTCTTTAAAAAAGCAAAGAACAGACCTTGGTTCAAAAATACAATATTTGTATTTACATCTGACCATTGCAACAGATATACAGGAAAGTCTATTCCTGAAAAATTCATGATACCTTTGGTCATTTATGCTCCCGGAATAATTCAGCCGGATGAATCAGATATTCTGTCTTCACAGGCAGATGTACCTGCTACCATATTTGATATTTTGAATATTCAAACAGAATACTCAGGAACAGGAAAAAGTTTATTGCAAAATTATAAACATAGATTTGTTCTTGGGCGGAGAGGTGAAACAATGTTTTATGTTAATCAAAATGGTATTTTACAGCACAATCTCAATACGATGCTTGAAAATCAATTATTTGATAATCATCCGAATAAAACTGATAGAGTAAAAACGTTAAATAATTTGAAAAAAGATTTGCTGTCAGTTGACCAATTCTTGTATAGTCTGATAAAAACAAATAGGTTTTATAAGTAAAAAAAAAGACCGAACAAATTCGTCCGGTCTTTTTTTAAAATCAATAAGAATCATTTATTTTGTTCTGATAAACTCAACTCTTCTGTTCTTCTGTTTATTAGCATCAGTTGTATTTGGTAAAATCGGATCTGTTTCTCCCATACCTTTTGTTGACAATCTTGATTCTTTAATTCCTTTATTTACGAACCATTCTTTAACAGCATCAGCTCTGTCCTGAGATAGTTTCAGATTATTTGCAGGATCACCTACATTATCAGTATGACCTAAAACCTCTATTTCCATATCTTCAGCCGCTTTCAGAGCTCTGAGAGCCATCCCCAAAATCCTTTCGGACTTATTGGTTATTGTGGCTTTTCCTGTTTCAAACTCAATCCCGCGAAGGATTAATTTTTCTCCTGGTTTAATGCTTAAAATATCATCATCTGCATCTAATGGGTCAGCACCATTCTTCACTTCGATACCATCTTTAATTCCACCACCGTCAGTATCTGGGTCTTTAGGATTTGTCTTGTATTTCTTGACTTCTTCCCCATCGAGTAAACCATCACCGTCTGTATCTGGATTGTTCGGGTCTGTTCCGATTTTAGCTTCTTCTTCGTCCGGTAAACCGTCACCGTCTGAATCCTTTGCAAAGTCAACAATATTATATAGCACGGATAATCTGATAATATGATTACCATCTAAAATATCATCATGAACAGGATTTAAGTCATCTGTTAATGAAGTATTGTAACTATAGCTAAAATCAAGTCCAAATTTCTGATTAAAATAATGAGTCAAGCCGACACCTAACGGAATATTTAAAGTAAAACCATTATACTCATAAGCAGGACTTGCATAATTACCGTTTTGCCAGTCTTCTTCCTGATAATTATTGAAAGGTACTTCGTCAACATTATACATTAACCCGCCAACACCGGCAAAGCCATATAATCCCCAATGGTCAGTTGAAAATGGATAATAACGCAGTCTAAGGTCAAAATTCATATATGTAGTTGCGTATTTAGAGAATCCTTCGATATTGCCGCTTACAGGTCCAATATAACCTGTTGTCGGGTCCATAACATTATCAGATGTACCATTTGTGAAATAAGCAAAAGTAAATTCAGGTGTCAAACCATTACCTAAACCATTCCTCCAAAGTGCTAGGAAGTTAAATTCAGGACCAAATGTCCTGTCCTCGTTTCGTGCTTCGTTTATACCATAAGTTAAACCTGCACCTACTCCGATAGCCAATCCTTTATCCTGGGCAACCAAATTTACAGTCATTAGCCCAGCAAAGACAAATACACATAAGTAAATCATAAATTTTTTCATAACAATCCCTATGTAAAATTAAAAAATATTAATAGTAAATAAATTATAGGTTAACAAAACTATTAAATTAATTTGTATTTTGCAAAATAAAAAAATATAAAACTACTTGATTTTATTAAAATTTAGTAAAAAATTAAGGAAGATCTAACTTAATTATCATAGATATACCTTCCTAAATTAAAATTAATTTTTTACAAAAATGGAAACTTCACAACTTCAGCAGGAAATGTTTTTCCCCTTGCTTCAATTTCAATTTGTGAACCGGGATTCATGTATTCTTTTGCAACATAACCCATACCTATTGGTTTATTAAGTGATGGAGACAAGTTGCCGCTTGTAACAACCCCGATTTCCTTTCCCTCAGCAAAAATTTTATAACCATGCCTCGCAATAAACTTATCTGCTTTTACTTCAAAACCAACGAGTTTCCTCTTAATTCCTTCTTCTTTAACTTTAGCAATAACATCGCTTGCATTGAATGTGCCTTTTGCAAGTTTTGTTATCCAACCCAAACCTGCTTCGAGTGGATTGGTTGTTTGGTCAATATCATTTCCGTAAAGACAATAACCTTTTTCCAATCTTAATGTATCGCGGCAGCCCAATCCTACGGCTTCAATTCCAAATTCCTTACCCGCTTGAAAAACTTTATCCCAAATCATTTTTGAAGTTTCAAAATCACCGCGGAAATAAAGCTCAAAACCCAATTCACCGGTATAACCGGTTCTCGAGATAATCATATCAATCCCAGCTAATTTACCTAAGCGGTAATTGTAAAATTCAATATCAGATAAATTAACATTAGTCAGTTTTTGCAAAATTTTTAAACTTTCCGGTCCTTGTACAGCAAGTAAATTAACAGCATCTGTTTCATTTTTCAATTGAACATCAAACCCTTCGCTGTTTTTTATGCACCAGTCCCAATCCTTGTCAATATTAGCACCATTGACAACCAACATGAAAAATTCCGGTTCCATATAATAAACTAGTAAATCGTCAACTATTCCACCTTCGGGATAACACATCGCAGAATACTGAACTTTTCCTTCTGACAATTTAGATGCATCATTAATCGTAATTTTTTGAACAAAAGCCAGAGCATCTTTCCCTCTTACTTCAAATTCGCCCATGTGTGAAACATCGAAAACACCAACAGCAGAACGAACTATCTTATGTTCGTGAATAATCCCGTTTGGATATTGGACAGGCATTTCATAACCTGCAAAAGGAACCATTTTGGCTCCCAATTCTTTGTGAATCGCATTAAAAATAGTATATTTCATATCTACCTCAAAATATAAATCTCATTAAAAAATAAATTATATTCAATTATTAAAAAATCAAGGAATGCAATTTGCAAAAAAATCATTTAACCTCAATAAAAGGTCTCATTTTTTCAAACTTTTTATGTCCTATACCTTTGATATTCATAATGTCAGAAGGATTTGTAAATTCTTGTTTTGAGCGGTATTCGATAATTTTAAGGGCGGTACTCTCCCCTACTCCCGGCAGTTTCATTAATTCAAGTTTGGAAGCAGTATTAATATTAATTGTTCCGGAGGAAATTTTCGGTTTTTTTTGAAAGCCGGGTTTTTTAATAACCGTATCACCTTTTTCAAGTTCAGGGTTTGTATTGTTTTTATTATCAGTTCCTGTATATGTGGTTTTTTGTGCTTCTGCCAAGCTATCCAAAGCAGAATATATCTGTTGATTTATTGCTTTAGTATCACTTTTTTCAGTATCGAAAGTCTTAATAGTAAGCCCGATAATTAATCCAAGAAGAATAATTGAGCTGATTGTTAACTCAGCTTTAGAAACACCAAAAATATTTTGCAGTTTAGCAACTATACTCATAAATAATCATTAACAATTAAGAATATACAAAGTTAAGAAAGATTCATGAAATTATAAAAGGAAGCAAAATATAAAAGCATTTCCTCAAAATTCTGAAAAAATATTTTCCTTATCTCAAACATTTTAAATATATTGCATATCTTTGTTTTGCAAGAAATTAATTATTTATAAATTAAAAAAATAGTATTTAGTGGAGAAATTATGAAAGTTTTTGAGACCAAAAAAATTCGGAATATTGCATTAGTTGGACAAGCAGGTTCTGGTAAAACAACTCTTTGTGAGTCATTGTTATTTACTTCCGGAGCATTGAACAGACAAGGAACCGTAGAAGAAAATAATACAGTTTCAGATTATCACGAAATTGAACAGGAAAGAAACCACTCGGTTTTTGCCACTCCTATGTTCACAACTTATAACGAACATAAAATTAATATCATAGATACTCCCGGATACAGTGATTATTTCGGGGAAGTTTGTGCCGCACAAAAGGTTGTTGAAACTGCAGTAATAGTTATAAATGCCCAGAATGGAATTGAAGTAGGTGCTGAAAACTCCTTTGAACATGCTTCCAATCATGATAAATCAGTTGCATTTGTCCTCAATAAATTAGACCTGGAACATGCAAAATTCGATGAATTGGTAGAAGAACTCAAATCAAGTTATAGCAATTCATGTACAATTGCCCAATTTCCTGTAAACATGGGAATTGGATTTAATTCTTTGGTTGATGTCTTATCAATGTCAATGTATGTTTTTTCCGCAGACGGAAAATTTGAAAAAAAGGATATCCCCGACAATCTAAAAGATAAAGCTGATTCATACAGAAATGAACTTATCGAATCAATTGCCGAAACAGAGGAAGACCTAATGAACAAATATTTCGATGCAGGCGATTTAAGTCCTGAAGATTTGAAAACCGGATTGAAAAAAGCCATAGCTAAACGCCAGATATTTCCAATACTCTGTTCATCCGGCAAGTTAAATTCCGGAGTTAAATTATTACTTGATTTCTTCAATGAATATCTACCTTCCCCGGCTGAAGGAAAAGCATGGGAAAACGATGAAGGTGCAGAAGTTCCTATTGACCCAACAAAGCAAAATGCTATGTTCATTTATAAGATGTTTTCTGAAGCTCATCTTGGCGACATGACATTCTTTAAAGTAGTTAGCGGCAATTTAAAAACCGGGCTTGATTTATTGAATGAACAAAAAAACCAAATGGAAAGGTTTAATCAAATTTTTATCGTTAATGGAAAGAAACGTGAAGAAATTGAATCTTTAGCCGCTGGTGATTTGGGTGCAACTGTTAAATTAAAATCAACACAAATCAATCATACCTTACATGATAAGGGTTTCAATGTTTCTTTCAAACCGATAGAATTCCCAAAACCTATTGTCCGTGTTGCTGTTGTTCCAAAAACCAAGGGTGAAGAAGAAAAAGTAGGTATGGGATTAAATGCCATTTGCCTCGAAGACCAATCCTTAAAGCTACAACATTCTCAGGAATTGCGGCAGATGATATTGTTCGGACAAGGTGAGTTGCAACTTTCTGCGGCAAAGTGGAGACTGGAACATCGCTACAAAGTACTTGCTGAATATATAGAACCAAGAGTTCCATACAGAGAAACAATTCAAAAGCAGGTTAAGGGAAGTTATCGCCATAAAAAACAATCCGGTGGCGCCGGTCAGTTTGCTGAAGTTCACATGATGATTGAACCTTGGTACGAAGGAGTTCCCGACCCCAAGGAATTGACTATTCGCGGTCGTGATATGCATGAATTGGATTGGGGTGGCAAGCTGGAATTTGTCAATTGTATTGTAGGTGGTGCTATCGAGCAAAGATTTTTGCCTGCAATTTTAAAAGGTGTCATGGATAAAATGCAGATTGGACCTTTAACCGGTTCTTATGTCCGGGATATTAGGGTATTTATTTACGACGGTAAAATGCACCCAGTTGATTCAAATGAAGCCGCATTCAAAACTGCAGGAATGATGGTATTCAAAAATAATTTTATAGAAGCTGCACCCAAAATTCTTGAGCCGATTTACAATGTTGTAATCAAGGTTCCCGAGGATTTCGTAGGCGATGTTATGAGCGACCTTCCAACTCGCAGAGGTGTTATTCAGGGAATTGATGCCGAAGGACATTACCAAAAGGTAATCGCAAAAATGCCATTAGCAGAACTCGACAAGTATTCTCCGGCATTGCGTTCAATGACACAGGCAAAGGCGACGTATGCTGCGGAGTTTGCAGAATACCAAAGCGTTCCTCCAAATGTTCAGCAGGAACTTATGGATGCTTATAAGAAATCGCAAACTGAAGAATAACACTTTCGTAGTGTTAAGTTCTAAGTGTTAGGTGTTGAGTGAAGAATTTTAAGTTTTAAGATGTGAGTTCAGGGTTGAGAGTTGTGAGTTAATTATTCACTTTTCACTATTGGTTTTTCACTAAAAATGTCATACTGGCTTTGTCGAAGTATGGCATTTTTTATTTACTTAATTACCGAAAATTTCCCAACAAATCTTCCATTACCCGTTCTGTCAGTTGTAACAACTGATAGAAAATATATTCCTTTACTTAATTGATGAATAGGTATTTTCAAGACGAAATCACTTGATAAATTGATACAATCGAGAACAATACACTCCTCCCCAATAACATTAAATATTTTAACCGAACAATGTTGAGAAATCGGATTGTCAAGAGAAACATATAAATAATCCTGCGCAGGATTGGGAAACACCGTAATTTCATTTTGAAGTGTATTTTCTTTAACATCAGTTTCCTTTGAAGTCGGGAAGATTACTTTTGAGGAATATTCCTCATTGCAATATACAAGATTAGTCGCTATTAAAGTATCATCGGATTTGTACATTTCCCCGCCTGTGTTCGGATTTATATCGAACATTGGATAATTGGATGAAGTTATATCAATCCTCATCCTATGCCCTTCCAAGAAAGTTATAGCTAAATCTTCTAGCTCGATAGTGATTTTGTATATTGAATCCGGCTCCATAAACTTTTCAGCTTCAAGTCCATCCCTGAATCTTGCCCTTTTAATTCCCTGAGTTAATATATAAGACTTTCCATCGGGATAGACATCGCATAATCTTGCAGAGAAATCGGTATCTTTTCTATCGGAATTAATAAATAATTCAACTCTTATTTTTCCTGTTATTTGAATTGGCTTTTCCAAAATATCTGTCGAGTAAATTAAAATATCATTTCTTGTTTCAACCGTATTGCTGATATCATAAGGACCAACCGGTGTGTCTGGTTCAAAGGGATTAAACCTTGAACCACCTATGGTCGGAGATGGGTCTTTCGGAATATTTATTATGGTATCCGGTAAAGTAGCCATAGGAGACATTATTGGTGGCGGTGGCTCTTCCCTCAATGAATTTCCTTTCCACAAATAAAGTGTATCATAATTTGAGGTTAGTGAATACCAATCATCTGTTGTTTTCCATTCACTTTCTCCCATTTGAAAATAACTTATTACAGGTTTTGAATCCCATCCGTTTTGAATATCCCTTAAGTAATAATCGAAAAAATCTTTTGACATTTGTGCCGGAATATCAACTGCATCGGGAAATTCAAGTTCTCCTTGTTTTAATAATCCTAAGCCCGAATGAGTCCATGGTCCCATCAGTAATTTGTGTTTAGTTCTGACTGATTCATGGCTTCTTATCTTAATATCCTGAAAAGCTCTTTTGCAATCCGAAGGATAATGGTCAAACCAACCACTGCATAAAAACATTGGTACTTCAAATTCCTCAGGATAATCATTTTGATTTTCTATTAACTTCCAAAAATTATTATAAATCGGATAATTTGTGATTGTTTCGACTGTAATGAAACCTAGCTTTTCCAATTGTTCGGTATGTTCCCTCCTTAAAACTCCACCATAGTAATAATCTGTATATTTAGTTTTATAATCTTTTACAAAAGGTGCACAACAAACAAGATGCGGAGGATGATGCTTTGCTGTTTGGAATTGTATCATACCCAAAGCAGAAGAACCGGAAGTTCCGATTTTCCCATTAGACCAGCTTTGACTCGCTATCCGTTCAACAACATCATAACCATCCAGACCTCTGTCATATTGAGCTTTGGCGGCAGATTTGTTTGCATAAAAACCACGCCAGTCCATTATTACATAGTTGTAATTCCTTAAATCGAACAAGGCAGAAGCATACAATGAATCCAGTGGCAGGTAAGTCAAACTTCTGTATAAAAGCTTGTTATATGGTGTCTGAATAAGAATACATGGTTTTGCAATTGAGGAATCAGTTGAGTAAAAATCTACTTTTAGCGATTCACCGTCACGTACAGGAATTTCAATTTCTGTCCAATAATCTGCAGAACAAAAATATTGAATAAAAAAAATGAGCATTTATATTTTACAAATGCAAAATTATCTCAACATGATGAAATAATAAATAATCATATAAAAATTTATAGAAACACAAAAGAATGTGAAATATGCAAAATGTAATAATACATGG
>CAZEHW010000037.1:0-19202 GCA_964511865.1 uncultured Hyphomicrobiales bacterium
AATATACGATAAATGTAATAAACTAAAAAGACGAAATTGAAATATTTGCATTACTTAAGTTCAATTGTTGCTATAATGTATCGAATTTAGAAAGTAGTAATTGAATTTTGGATTCCTGCTTTCGCAGGAATGACGGTTGTAGGACATAGAAAATAGAAATTAAAAGAGAAGTTAGGTGTTTATCTAACTTCTCTTTTTGTAAGTATCTGTATCAGTTATGAATTATTATTTTTTGGTTTTGAATCAATTCAAATCGCTCTTATACGAACTGCTCCCTTGTATGTCATCTGCATGAGCAACTTCGGGTGTACCGTCAATAAGATTTTTTTCATCAGGCAAATCAATCAGGTTTTCATTGATAATCTCATTTGAAATAACTTTCTTGTCTTCCTTTTTCTTGATTTCTTCTTCAATAAATTGGAATATTAATTTTTGTTTTTCTTTATCAAGATTAGCAATAACTTTTATTCCTGTTTTTAGATTTCCTCTTAAAATCTCATCTGCCAGGTCATCTTCGAGGTATTTTTGCATAGCTCTGCGAAGTGGTCTTGCTCCATATTTTTCGTCAAAACCTTTTTCGACAAGAAAATCTTTTGCTTCAGGTGATAATTCCAAAGCCATGTCATTAATTTTCAATCTCTTAGAAAGTTCAGCCGCATGAATATCAATTATCTGATAAATATTTTCTTTTGATAATTTTCCAAAAATAATGAAATCGTCAATTCGGTTAATAAATTCGGGATTAAATAACCTTTTTATAGAATCCTCGATTGTATCTTTTACCTGCTGATATTCGTTCTTCGGATTTTGTTCTGAAAAACCTATTTTCCCTCCAAATTTGATATCGCGTGTACCAACATTTGAAGTCATTATAATAATAGTATTTTTAAAATCAACTTTTCTGCCTATACCATCAGTCAACACACCGTCATCAAATACCTGCAATAGGATATTGAATACATCAGGATGAGCTTTTTCGATTTCATCAAGCAATATTATGCTGTAAGGTTTACGCCTGACTTTTTCTGTCAACTGTCCGCCTTCTTCATATCCGACATATCCCGGAGGCGCTCCGACAAACCGCGAAACGGAGAATTTTTCCATATATTCGCTCATGTCAATGCGTATCAATGCGTCTTCTGTATTAAACATAACGCGTGCCAATGCCTTAGCAAGTTCTGTTTTACCAACACCTGTCGGTCCTAAGAACATAAATGAGCCAATTGGTCTGTTTGGATCCTTCAACCCTGCCCTTGCTCTGCGGATTGCCTTTGCAAGATGCTCAATAGCTTCATTTTGCCCTACTACATGTTTTTCAAGTTCTTCAGGAAGATTGATAAGTTTTGCTGTTTCGCTTTCAGCAATTTTATTTACAGGGATTCCCGTCATCATTGCTACAACATCGGAAATATCATCTTCATCTACAGGAACGAATGTTTTTGCAGATTTCAATTCCCAATCTTTTTTCAAATTGCTCAAATCCGTAAGCAGTTTCTTTTCAAGGTCTCGCAAACGTGCGGCTTCCTCAAAATTTTGCTTTTTAACTACCTTATTCTTTTCTTCCTTCAAAGCTTCAATCTGCTCTTCCAGTTCGATAATCTCTTTTGGAACATCTATATTTGCCAAACGTTTCCTTGCTCCAGCTTCGTCCATAACGTCAATAGCTTTATCCGGGAAATTTCTGTCGGTTATGTATCTTTCGGATAATCTTACACATGTATTAATTGCATCTTCTGAGTATCTTACATTGTGATGTGTCTCATAACTATCTTTAAGGCATTCAAGTATTGTTTTAGTTTCCTCAGTTGTTGGCGGTTCAACAATAACTTTCTGGAATCTCCTGTCCAAAGCACCGTCTTTTTCAACATATTGCCTGTATTCATCGAGTGTTGTTGCTCCTATGCACTGAATTTCTCCTCGGGACAATGCAGGTTTGAAAATGTTAGAAGCATCAAGTGAACCCGAAGCTCCGCCGGCACCTACAATTGTATGCAATTCGTCAATAAACAAAATAACATCGGTTGCTTTTTCAAGTTCGTTCATGACAGCTTTCATTCTCTCTTCAAACTGTCCGCGGTATTTTGTACCTGCAACCAATGAAGCCAAATCAAGAGTAACTATCCTTTTATCGAACAATACTCTTGGTACAACGCGGTTAATAATTCTCAAAGCAAGACCTTCCACGATCGCTGTCTTCCCGACTCCCGGCTCGCCAATAAGAACCGGATTATTCTTCTTTCTGCGTGAAAGAACCTGAATGACTCTTTCGATTTCATTCATTCTCCCAACCACAGGGTCAAGTTTATTTTCCAGAGCCATACGTGTTAAATCTCTGCCAAAATTATCCAGCACCGGTGTCTTTGGTACTTCCTTTTGTCCGCCTTTAGAGCTGAATGGCGGATAACCTTTACGTGGCATTGAACTTGGTTTGCCTGTTATTATATTGTCAAGCTCTCTCCTTATATTCTCATATCTCACCGAGAACTGTGATAAAATCTGAGCCGCAATATTCTCCTCATCTCTCAACAAGGATAGAAGCAGATGTTCTGTTCCTATTAATGCAGATTTATATAGCTTTGCTTCAAGATATGTAATTTTTAATACTTTTTCTGCCTGCTTTGTTAAAGGTATATTCCCCATTGTTAAAGGATTAGCACTTGTCGTTACTGTATCCTCAATGCTCTTCTTTAATTTATACAAATCAACACCAAGATTTCTTAGTGCTTTGATTGCTATACCTTCACCTTCACGAATTATACCCAGTAATATATGTTCAGTACCTATATAATCATGTCCAAGTCTAAGAGCTTCTTCTCTGCTCAACCGGATAACTTCGTTTACTCTATTTGAAAAATCGCCTTCCATATTGTATTCTTATTTAATGTAACATTATGTCATTAAAAAATTTTAATTCAGAATAATTGACGCAAGATATACTAAATTATTCTAAAAACAGATTAAATATCGTGCCAAATTTTAGAGTTTATAATAACCGGAATGCCTAATCCAATAATCAGCAATATTTATATCATTTATGTAAAAACTTAAGACATCTATTCACCATTTTTCCCGTAAGAAGAAAAAAAACAACAAAGCACCCTGCCAACGAAGATATGAGGGTGTGGTTGTTCTTGTAATAATGATAAATAATAAATTATATATATAATATAAAGTAATATAATATATTTAATACTTAACTTAACTTATTTTACCAAGAACCACACCCCCCTCACGTGATAGGGTAAAGGGTGTTCTTTCAAAGAATTATATTTTCTGCTAATGAATATTTTCCACATCCTGTTTTAACTATTTGCATTATAATTAATTATTGTATATTTTAGAAAACTATATAAGTTGATTTATGAATTTTTGTCGGAAAAATATTTGAAGGTGTACAATGAAAAATAATTTAATATTTCTTACAGTATTATGTTTCAATTTCTTTAACTCCTGTTCTAAAGATATGATTGAAGATAATAATTTGAGTAAATATTATGATGAATGTAAACAATCAACCAACGATTGTGAAAAGCAAAAGAACTATTATGATAATTTTCCTCGATTACCAGAAGATTTTTTCAATACTTTTGAATATAGTAGAGATATTAATGATAGTTCGTATAAAAGCAACAATTTATATTATCATGTATCTGATTATATTGATTAATATATGAGTTTAAATTGTATTAATAATGAGCAATTTATCAACAATTCAGTTGATTTTATCATAAACTATTATAAGATTAAAATTAAATTAAATACATCTGAGTACTTTGAAGCTTTTGATATTTATAGAGACTTTTTTATTGATGAAAAATTATTTTTAAATATGCAATTAACTTCAGATATATTAACACTCAAAAGTGACAGAGATATAAAGTTATTTTGGGAAGCCTTACTGTACTATTGGGAAAACAAAAAATTATGTTTAGAATTTAAAGAAAAACTTCAGGTTATTGAAAATTTCAATGAAAGAACGTTTATAATAATGGAATCTGTTTTTAAAAAAAATTTGGATGAAATAAGCAAAGGGCATTATTGAGAGTTTTGTTGTTTTGAGATAAACAAAAATCCATTTTTCCCGTAAGAAGAAAAAAACAATAAAGCACCCTGCCGACCAGGATATGAGGGTGTGGATGTTCTTGTAATAATGATAAAATAATTTTGAATAATTGAATATCTTGCCAAATTTCAGTAGTTTTAATAACCGATATGCCTAAATATCTAACTGCCTAAATACCTAATCGCCTGACTCCCTAAATACCTAACTCCCTACAAGTAAGGTGTGATATGCTTTCGTTTCATAAAATCAACGATTTCCTTAACATCGTCGGATTTGTCTTTCCTGCAAATTATGATTGCATTATCTTCCTCTATAACAATCAAATTTTCGACTCCGACAATACCAATAATTTTATCTTTCGAACTTACAAAACAATTATTGATATTCACAGGGACAACACTGCCTTCGATGAAATTATTCCTCGCATCTTTCATTTTCAGTTTAAAAAGCTCGTCCCAATTGCCAAGGTCACTCCAGGCAAAATTTGACTTGACTACAAAGACATTATTTGCTTTTTCCAAAATGGCATAGTCAACAGATACTGCCTGTAACTGCTTGTACGTTTCTTCGAGAATTCTATCATAATAGCTTTTGCCAATATTTTTTGCAATTAGTGAAAATAATCTTGTATGGTCCGGTAAATACTTGTGAAAAGAGTCCCAAAAAGTATCCATCCTCCAAACAAATATTCCACTGTTCCAAAGAAAATCTTCGGACTCAATAAATCTTCTTGCTGTGGCTAAATCCGGTTTCTCTGCAAATGCAGAAGAATATCTAACTCCGTTGTCATACATTTCACCAAGGTCTTTTTTACTGTCTTTTATCTGGATATAACCATACCCGGTTTCCGGTCTGGTTGGTTTTATCCCGATTGTTACAATTCCATTTTTATCATATGCAAACCTTATAGCAGTTTCAAGACGCTCAATATATTCTCCGACATTACCAATAAAATGGTCAGAAGGTAAAGCAACAATAATAGTATCGTCAGTTAATTTATCGGCAAGGACTGTTGCCGCTAAAGCCATACAAGGAGCAGTATTCTTACCAAATGGCTCAACAATTAGATTATCTTCGGGTATAGTCGGGAGTTGTTCAATAACAAGATTTGCAAGTGATTTATTGGTAACGATGTATATATCCTCTTCACCAAATAGCGGTAATAATCTCCTGTAGGTATTTTGTATCATTGTACCGGTACCAACAAAATGGCAAAATTGCTTTGGCAAAGCTTCGACACTTCTGGGCCAAAGTTTCTCACCGGTTCCACCTGCCATTATTACAGCAATTTTATTTATATCGGAAGTATTCACTAAATATATAATTGAATTAATAATAATTTTATTACAAATATAAGAAATTAGCTCAATTTAAGGCATTAATTACTATAGGTCATGCAGAGCTTGCAGAAGTTTGATATCCTAAGATGCTAATCAATTAACAATTGAAAATCGTCTGTCCTGTAGGAATAAATTATAGATTGAAGTCAGAAATATAATTACACAGAGTCCCACTCTCCCTAATAGCCTATAAGCCTAATCCCCTAAAAGTCTAATCGCCTAATCGCCTAACCCAACACTACTGAATCCGTACTCTTTGCCCAACTCTTAGTTTATCCGGTTCAAGACCTTTATTGCGTTTCTGGAGTTCTTCAATACTAACTCCAAACTTCCTTGATAAAGACGAAAGAGTATCTCCTCTTTTAACAGTATAATATTTAGGTGCTTTATTGACTGTTTTAGGTGTTGCCTGAGTTGCACCCTTTGATTGGTTTGGCTCTTCAATTTTTAATAATGAACCGGCAAAAATTGTTGTACCGTCAACCTTATCCGGATTCCATTTAGCAATATTTGCTTCTGTAACTCCGTAAAGACCGGCTATTGTACCCAAAGTCTCGTCGGGTTTAACCTCATGAGTAACAGTTTTTCCGGCTGATGTTTTTGAACTGATATTAGCTGTGGAACCTTCCGGCATTTCAATAGCAATCATCTGTCCCTGAAGTATTTTTTCATCTTTAAGATTATTTGTTTCTTTTATTGCATCAATAGATACATTATAATTCTCGGCTATTGCATGCAAAGTTTCACCGGCTTTAACTTTGTGTCTGATAAATTTTGAATTAGCTTTTTCGGATTTTTCGGTGCTCGCTAATGATGGTTTGTTGTCGGAAGACGAGACAATTAATTTCTGTCCAACTGAAATATCATCATCATCAAACGGAATATTATTCAAATTTCTTAAATCCGTCATTCTGATGCCGTATCTGTTTGCAATGCTGTAAAGAGATTCACCCGGTTTGACAGAATGAGTCATAGCTTTTTGGTCTTCAACTATTTTGGTAGTTACAGCAATCATTTCAACTTTTTCTTCTTCCGTTTTCTTCTTTTCGGCATAATAATCTTTATCAACCGGAATTTTTAAAATCGAACCAACCCTAACTTTACTTCTGTAGCTGGGTAATCCATTAGCGCTTGCAATCTCATTTCTTGATACTTCATATTCCCTTGCAATCTTTGCAATTGACTCCCCTGAAGAAACTTTATGTTCTATCCATGGCTGTTTGTCCTGGGGCGATAATGTCGAGTAATTAGCAACTAACAACTGCTTCTTATTTTTTGGAATTTTAATTGTATAATTATCCATATCCGGTGGTGTAATAGTTCTGAGCAGTTCAGGATTCAGTGCCTGGATTACTTCTCTTGTAGTATCAACACATTTGGCTATTACACTTAAACTAACAGGTTCATTCAATACATAAGTATCATAAGCATATTCTTCTTCAAAATTCAAACTGTCTGTATTGAATCCATAAGCTATTGGATTTAAAGCAATTTTTGTGGTCGCAATATAAAGAGGAACATACTGCTGAGTTTCCTTCGGTAGTTTATCCCGGATATCCCAATAAGTTGATGTATCAGTCCCAAAACTTTTAAGTGTCCTTCTTACCCTACCACCCCCACAATTGTATGCCGCAAGGGCTAAATGCCAGTCACCTAACTGGTTATAAAGGTCTTTTAAAAATCTCATAGCGGCTCTTGTTGACTTTTCAGGGTCTCTTCGTTCATCAAGCCATGAGGAGGGTGTTACATTCAAATCATAGTCCTGACCTGTTGTTCTTAAAAATTGCCACAAACCCACAGCATTAGAATGAGATACTGCATCCGGTCTCAAACCGCTTTCAATCAATGATAGATAAATAAGTTCTTCCGGCATTTCTTCTTCTGCCGCTATACGTCTCATCAGCGGAAACCATTTTGTAGTTCTTTCTAACCATTTCTTGAAGAAGCGTTTACCACCTTTTTTACCCTCTTCCGTTAAAAAAGCTACATTCTTCAAAACCTCTTCATTGTCAACTAATGGAATAACCACAACTTTTGGCTCAGGTACTAATGGTTTTGCACCAACTAAAGTAACTGCCGTATCCATAGGCATTTCAATTGTTTTTATATTCGGAGTTTTTATATCAGTATTGAATTCAATTTCTTTAAATAGTTTATCCCTTATTGCAAAGAATGGTGAATCATCATCCAGATTTTCAATTGAACCGATAAAATTTTCGTAATCATCCATTATGGATTTTGCTAAATCCTTAAAATTTTCATTCTTTTCGATTCCCGGGTAGCTGGTTATCCTGTTTAATATTTCAATTGCTTTTTCAAAATAATCTGATGCAACCACTGTGTCCCCCTTGTCAACCAAAATAATTGCCTGAATGTATTTTTGACGTGCATGCTCAAGTGTTTTTAAAATAACATCATTGTCCTTTGTAATGTTTGAAGGGATATCATCAAGTTCAGAATATTCATCAGGAAATACCTGTAAATTATTAACTTCACTCCCTTCTCCCTTCTCCATTTTATCCTGTGTAGTCTTTTGATACTTTGACGGAGGATTCAAATACTTGTCTTTTTGAAAAGTATTAGGCGATTGAACCCGAACCGGAGTAGTATTCTGCTTCTTGTCAGCCGGCGGATGATTATCAATTGGAGGACGTACTTCTGATTGAGGCCGGGATTCCGGCTGAGGACGGGGTTCCGGCTGAGGACGAGGGTCTGTCTTTGGTCTTAGTTCCGCAGGAATGCGTATATCCTGCTTCGGACCTTTCTCCGGTTGCCGCAGCGTATCATTTTTAGCAGGAATATCCTTTAATAAAACAGTATCTTTCAAACTTTCTAATTTTGAACTTTCTACTGATTGAGTCTGTTCCTGATTTACTGTCTGTTCGTTTGTTAATACTTCGTCAGCTTTGGAATAACTAAAACAAACAAACAAAGCAGCAGATAATATATAAATCAACCTCGTAATTCTCAACGTTTTTCCCCAAATAATTAACAATTCCTATCCCACCCCTTGTTAACAAAAACCATGCTAAATAAAAATAAAAAAGTAAAAAAAACAGTAATTCACTTAGCATAGTTCAACAATATAATATAATTATACAGAACTGACAAGAAAAAAGTTTATTTTATTCCTGCGGACTTTTTCTTCTTGAGTGACGTTTTATATAAAAAGTCCTTGTATTTTTAATAAGATATGCTTAATTTTAAAAAACAATGATTCTTTTTTTCTTTTTCTGATACATTAAGGTGAAATATGAAGAAACTAATAATTACCATAATAGTTTTGCTTTCATCAGCAAAAATGTCCGGTTTAGAAACCAATTATAAGCTCTTTGATCTTGGCTTAGGATGGGGAGGACCTTATGGAGTTATGGGTGCAAATATAAGTTTCAATCCAATAAATGATGCAAATATTTTTTTAGGAGTGGGTATTGGACCAGAAGAATATCCCCCCACAAGTTTGGGTGATAAATCAGAATATAAGATTCGTTGGTCAACAGGTATAAAATATTACATCTTGCCGGCTAATAAAGATTTAAGACCGAGATTAACTGTTATGTATGGTCCGAACTCAATTCTCACGCAAATCATGAAAAACGAGACGGGACGAATAATTGGCACTTTTACGGCTTTCGGTTATGGAATATCTGTAGGTGCAGGTCTTTCGTGGATGTGGTTTGATGATAAAAACTTCGGAATAGATGGAGATATATTATACGGGCTGACATCTGATTCATACATTCCTAAAGAAGAATTGGAAAGATTTTTCCCAATTGAAAGCAAAAATCCCTTAATGTTTTCACTTGGAATCAGGTACGCTTTTAATATATAATAATTTTAAGGATCAAGTCTTCGTTTTGTGGTCTTGGGTTATGATTTTACCTTATCCCTTTATAAGGACTTCTCGATCTCCCTCGCAATAACTATCTGTAGTATAGATATTTATCTAAATAGCAAATCGAATTGCAACTCCAATATTAAAATCAGAATATTTCGTATTTGCTTTATTTATTATTGAAAATAAATTCCATCTGTAGCCAATCCAAGGAGTTATATAATATCCTTCACCAATAATTATTTCGTATTGAACATTCAATAGAAATTCCAGATTGAAAATATTGAAGTTGTCTTTATCACCATCGTTAAGAAGCAAAGTTTTTCCCGCAAAAAGTGTCTTTTGGTCTTTGGGAAAATAAATTGAAGTATCCTGTGTTATTAAAGAAAATTTCTCATTGGAATATGAATCTAATAAAACTCCACCTGATAAACCCAAAGCTATTCCTAAAGGAATATAATTTGATAAATTTTGCTTGAACAAACATTCAAAGTTTAAATATGAAAAGTTTATATCTCCGGTGTATTTTGCAGGTACAGGTAATGTGTCTGTTAAAGTTTTTAATATATAATTATCAAAGCTTTTTTCAAATTGTCCCGATGCTGACGAATAATTCAAACTAAAAATTAAGGAACTGATAGATTCTTCTATTCTTTTTCCTAGATGATGTTCATAAGTAATTCCTATATCAAATCCCAACAAGTTAAAATCACTAATTGTTTCATTTGGAACATATATATTTTTTATTAATGGTAGAGCGGATATTTTGTAATCATGATAATTCAATCTTAAACCTGCAAATATTTTTGTCCCAATTTCTGAAGGACCAAGCGGACATGCACCTCCCATTCCTCCATAAAAACTACCACCGGCTACATTTCTGGACAATGCAAATTCACTAACACCCTCAGGCAAAGGTACAGGTTGTTGAATACTTTGATAAATTTGTCCATCGTTCCTTATTTCATAATCCACAGCAACGAACGATGTATAATTTGTCAATAGATTATATTTCAAACCCAAATCAGTGATTAATCCCTTATTGCTTTCTTCATTACTTAAAGTATTAAAATCTGATAAAACTGACAACCTTTTTCTTGCCCATAGATAAGTCAAAGCTTTATTTGATTCAATGGTAGCAAATTCAATGGTAGCAAACTCGCTAAGAGGAATATCGACTTTATATTTTTTTTTATTATAAAATCCTGAAACAGTAATCGTACCTTCAGCCGGATATTGCCATTTTCCAAAAACAAGAATTGGACGCTCAGAAAAAACATCAGGAATTGAAGATGGTTCTACATCATAGACATTAAAATCTTGATAATCTACTTCAATATTACTCATAACCGGAGTAGAAATATATTTTGTAAACTCTTTAGCTTTGTCATTTGCTTCAGAGGGTTTAGTAACAACAAAAGATTTTCCATTACCTGCTCTTGCAATCATTTCTATTAAATACCGATTAACAGAACTACCAATTCCGAAAGCGAATATATTTGAATTATTAAGATTTTCACTTATTAACGAATATGTTTCTTTTTCAACACCAACATAACCATCAGTTAATATAGCAATAATCCTTGAATATTCGCTATCTTTAGGAATATCAAGAGCACTCTTTAGTGCAGGAAGTAATTCGGTACCTCCACCACCTTGCTCTGAGGCAATTATCATCTTTGCTTGTCTAATGTTCTCTTTATTTACAGGCATTGTTTTATTAAAGACTATTCTTGAACCACCTGCAAAAAGAATTATATTGAATTTATCTACTTCTTTTAAATTATCCAATAGATTGAAAATGAGTGATTTAGATACATCTAACGGGAAACCGTTCATTGAACCTGAAATATCTAATATGAAAATAAACTCTCTTGGAGGCATCATTTCATCTTCTACCTTTTTAGGTGGTTGTAACATTAACAGGAAAAAATTTTCTGTTTCTCCTTTATTTAATAGTAATCCCGTTTGGATTGTTCCTCCAGATAGCCTGTATTTTAATATAAAATCTCTGTTACCACCATGTTTTTCAGTATCATCCAGAACTAATTTTGCCCTTGTTTCAGATTCTTTCTTAAATTTCATTTTGTGGGTATTGCATTCAATAAAATCAAGAGGCATTCCAGCATTCAAATCAACTGACAAATCAAACTCATAATACGGCATTTCACCTTCTTTTCCATACGGAATATTAGAAAACACTTCAGCGTCAGGTGTTATATCATTTACATATCTCGGACCTACCACAGTAGGATATGAAAATTCATAAATTCCACCATCAGCTTCTATGAGTTCGGTGTATTGAAGAGTTACAATTATAGTATCACCAGGCATGATATTTGCAACATTCATCCGAAAAACATTTGGACGTTTTTGCTCAAGTAAAGATGCACTTTTACCTTCTCGTTTTGCTTTCTCATAAATTTCTTTGGCTTTTTCTTTTTCTTTTATCTCAGCAACAAGAAGCCTTTCAGCTATTTTCATTGTCATACCATAAACAGCAGCATTTATCGAAGCAGGAAACACATATACAGCTTCAATTGGCATAGTTCCTGTATTATGGTAAATCTGTGTTACAGTTACATCGGCTATTACTCCTGAGATTTTTACTTCTGCACTTGTTTTGAGCAACGGTAGTGATTCGGTTGTACCTGAAGTAGATTTGATAATAAAATATGGAGATAATGAACGGTCGCTATTCATTTCATCAGCAAAAACATAACAATAACTGAGAAAAATGAAAGTTGTCAATAATAGTATTTTTTCAATAGGTTTCATGTTCCCATCCTAATATTTCTTTTTCAAACTAAAGCTCAATTTTAATATTTTATTCAAAACCCTTCTCTATCTCCCTTGCTATCACTATCTGCTGGATTTCGGATGTACCTTCGTAAATCTCTAAAACCTTTGCATCACGCATCATTCTTTCCACATGATATTCCCTTACATATCCATAACCGCCATGAACCTGAACCGCTTCGCGGGTTACTTCGTTAGCAACTGTTGCCGCAAAAAGCTTGGCTTCAGCTGATGCCTGTACATAGTTTAAATTCATATCTTTCAACCATGCCGCTTTATGAACTAATAACCGTGCCGCATTGATTTTGGTTGACATTTGAGCCAGCTTGGATTGAATCATCTGAAGCTTGAAAATTGGTTTTCCAAAAGCTTGTCTTTCACTTGCATATTTAACGGATAAATCAAAAGCACCCTGAGCAACTCCAACTGCCTGGGCGGCTATACCTATCCTGCCGCCATTCAAACTTTCCATTGCTATTTTAAATCCTTCACCGACCTTCCCGATAACATTTGCTTCGGGAACTTTGCAATTTGTAATTCCGATAGAACATGTATCACTCGAACGCATACCCATTTTATCTTCCTTTTCCCCGGGTTCAAAGCCGGGAGTTCCTCTTTCGATTATAAAGCATCCAATTCCTTTGTGCTTAAGTTCCTGATTAGTTTGGGCAAAGACAATATAATAATCTGCATTCCTACCGGTAGAAATCCAATTCTTTATTCCGTTCAGTACCCAGTAACCGTCCTTATATTCTGCCGAAGTATATTGGTGTGAAGCATCTGAACCGGCTTCAGGTTCACTCAGGCAATAAACACCGATTTTACCTCCTGCTAAATCTCTGAGATATTTGTCTTTCTGTTCAGCATTCCCATAATGCTCTAAAATCCAGTTAACAAGAGAGTTCTGGACTGAAAGTACAATAGCAATACTTGCGTCAATTTTTGCTATTTCTTCTATTGCCAAAGCATAGCTCACTGCATCCAGCCCGCTTCCACCCCATTCTTCGGGAACCATCATTCCTAAGAAACCGAGTTCACCAAGTTTGGTAATTATCTCTCGTGGAAATTCTGCTTTAATATCACGTTCAATAACTGTAGGAAGTATTTCTTCATGTGCAAATTTCTTTGCAGTATCTTTAATTGCATCCTGCATTTCTGAATACTCTAACGAAAACATTTCATCACTCTCTAATTTATCATAAATAATATAAATTTCATTCTTCTTCCTGAATACCTAATTTCCTATTCACCTAAAAGCCTAATAGTCTAAACCCCTAAAAGTCTAAATACCTAAACCCCTAAATACCTAATCACCTAATAATCAGCTTTTCTGCAATTATTGAATTTTCAATATATAGTTTTATTATATAAAAACCATTAGGAATTTTATTAATTTCTAATCTTTGTAAACTAACAACATCATTATTCATCAAGGCAAAGTTTTTCTCAAGTTTAGTATTTCCCATTAAGTCAACTATTTCTAATCTGTTTATTATTTGATTCGTCTTGTTTTCCAAGTATAAAAATTCATTTGCAGGATTCGGATAAATTCTAATCCCTTTAATTGTTATATAATCCTCAACAGCTACCTCAATTTGCTCGGACATATCGGAAACGCATCCGTTAGAGTCAGTTACCTGAACTGAATAAAGACCTCCTGCATCAGTAATTAATTCTTTATCTGTTGCTCCTTCAATTGCTTCACCATTTAAAAACCATTGATTTCCAAAGTCATAATTTGAAATAAATCCTTGTGATGTAGTATTAATAATCGGCTTTTCCGGTTTGGGGTTAACTAATATTGTTATAGTTTTTGTGCTTTCACAACCGTACTGATTAGTGAAAGAATATGTTATTTCGTGTGAACCAACACCTGCTCTGTTTGGATAAAAGTAGTCCATATCGACACCTTCGCCTGAATATCCTCCTCCGACCGGTTCAGCGATATTCAGTGATAAAGGCTCATCATTTTCGCACATATCAGGTAAAGGAGGAAATGTAATTTCAGGAGTTGGATTAATCGTTATCTCAAGAGATACAGAATCCTTGTTCCCGGAACCAAACTCAGTTAAAACATATTTTACCTCAGCAGTTCCTTCAGATTTCCAATTGATGTTAACGTCAAAACCATTGTCTGCCCCAATGACACTGCCTCCTTGAACATACCATTTGATATATGTATTATCAACCACTTCAGTTGAGTATGATTCAGTGCTTCCCGAGCAAACTTGATTTTTTCCTTCAATTTCTCCGGCAGGTAATCCCGCTAAAATAGTGATATTTATCTCTGCAGTATCACTGCAGTCTGTTTCTTTATTGTATTTCACAAGACGAAGCCATCCGGTACCCTCTTTTCCCCAAGTGATAAAAACACTGTCCGCAGTTGAATCCTGCTTTGTTCCTCCCCTGACCTGCCACCAATTTCCGGTACCCGGTTCCACTAAAGATTTGTACAAAGTTCGTTTCCCAGAATAAGCAGTACTATTTCCATAAATCTGTGCTATTGGAACAGGATTAACCAAAACATCCCTCTTGTCCTTTCCAATGCATCCAAACTCATTTGTCTTTTGCATTTCTATCCAGCCGTCGCCGGCAAAATCCCATCTAACCCTTGCTTTTGCAGCATCTGAATACAAAATCGTTCCACCTTGTACTAACCAATTGTCTGTAGCAATTTGACCTGTAGCCGAGCGATATTCGACGACTTGACCAACACATACTTCATATTCTCCATATCCGATTTCTGTTGCAGGTGAGGACTTAACAGAAACATCAATAGTCAATGTATCAGTGCAGTTTGTTGATAAGCTTCTTTTTATCAATTGTATTGTTCCTAATGAATCCTTACCCCAAAGGACAAAGACAGAACTTGAATTATTGTTCCCCTGAATTTCACCCCCTGTTACAGACCAAAGAAAAGCAATTCCAACTTCATTTTGTGTTGTATAAAAGTTCGTTTGCTCCGAACAAGGTTCAAAATTACCGTCAATATCAATTTGAGGTAGTTCATAAATTGTTATATCCTCTCCATTATCTGAACCAATGCTCTCCGGATTTGAAGCGACAACTCTGATTCTATATCCATATCCGGTAACCAAATCTTTCGGTAAACTTATTAAAATGGAGCCGGATGTAACAGAATTAATTGTTCCGATAGAATCAGGATTTGAAAAATCGCCGTTAGCACTCGAAAGTTCGGCAGTAAAAACATTCCCCGATGAGAAATTTGCACTAACCGTATAACTCACATTAAACTTACTCCCGGCACAATATTGCCCGACAACAGCCCCCGTCGTTATAGTTGGCACATCCAATCCACTGATTTTAGAAACAAATCCATCAATATTGCCATTAAAAGAGTTGTCATAACTTCCTTCCGTTACAGGAAAATCAGCTGATGCTGTGGAACCGCAAATAAAAGCATTTAAATCACTGCTAACAGCTATTGAAAATGCCAGGTCAGTTTGTGCTCCACCGAGATAAGAGGAATAACCCAAACTACTGCCGGCAGACAGCATCTTCACAATTACTGCATCATCGGCACCCGAATTCGTTTTACCGACAGCACTGCTAGTTACAGGGAAATCAATACTTTTGGAATATCCTGCTAAATAGATATTATTGGAATTATCCAATTCCAGTCCACTTAATCTTTCATCTCCTGTTCCACCGATAAAAGAAGAAAATATCAACGAAGAACCTGTCGGATTCAGTTTGCTTACGATACCATCTATTCCTCCATTAAAAGTCAAATCATAAGATCCGAAAATCGTAGGATAGTTCCCTGAAATTGTTTCTCCGCATATAAATGCATTCGACGAATTATCAACCTTCACTCTGTAACCGGCATCATTAGCACTGCCTCCAATGAATGTTGAATACATCAATGCATTTAATGTTGGATTTAACTTGCTCACAATTACATCTCTGTCGCCGTTAAAGCTCATATCGAAAGCTCCTCCCGTTGTTGGAAAATCCTCCGATTCAGTTTCACCTGTTATATATACATTCTTACTAACATCCAAGTCAATACTGTTAGCAATATCAATACCTGCACCGCCTATATAAGTTGAAAAGTCAAGAGTTGTTCCGTCTGCAGAAATTTTACAAACAAATATATCCTGACCACCTCCAAAAATCTCATCGTATGAACCCGAAGTAACAGGAAAATCGGCAGAATATGTTTTACCTGTTACGAAAGCATATCCCATATTGTCAATCACTATTGATTTTGCTTCATCATAAATAGTACCTCCAATAAATGTTGAATAAAGGAGATTGCCTCCCGATGAGCCGAGCTTAAGCACAAAGGCATCAAATTCGCCATTTGCAATCATGTCGTAAGCTCCCATGGTAACAGGAAATGATGAAGAAGATGTAAGCCCTGTTACGAAAATATTTCCTGATGCATCTATATCAAGGCTTGTTGCCTTGTCATCTTGATCAGCACCTATGAATGTGGAAAAAATTAATCCGCTCCCGCCAGAATTCAATTTACTTACAAACGCATCATAGTTGCCATTGTAGGACAGGTCATATCCCCCGGGAATAGTCGGGAAATTATTGGAATTAGTATTACCGCAAATATATACGTTACCCATGTTGTCGGTTTTAATATCCTTCGCTTCTTCATATCCTGAACCACCAATAAATGTTGAATAAACAAGTGGGTCAATAATCAATTCTTTAGATTTATCATATTCAGATGTTTTAATAGTGAATTTATTCCCATCAATCCTTTCAAAACTGCAGGCAACTTCTTTTTTTTCAGCCCCAATTAATTGCCACGCATATATCTTGCCATGGTTCAATTCACCAATTGATGTGTTAAATACGAGCTCCCCTGCTATATTAATTTTAATATCATCACATCCTTCAAAGCTGAACTGAATGTTTTGTTTATTAGCACCCGGAGAAACTATAAAATCATATCTAAAATTGTTCTGGTCTGAATGCAACCTCAAATCAACACCATTCCAAACATTTTTAATTTTACATTCTTCAAAAACCGGTACACCAGAAGCCCATTTATTTTGGTTATTTCCTAAAAAGTAATTGTAATATTCCTGATGTTTGCTTTTAGGAATAAAATGTACAGATTTATTAACATTCTCCATCTTCATTGAGATAACATGACCTGAAATATGCTTACCGCCATGTGATTTTAATAATTGAATTTTGTAGTTGTCAAAAACTAATGATTCATCAGTTACCCAAACATTTAGGTTAGTTGTTTGATATAGATATTTCACATGACCGTCCCATTGACCTTTATTTTCAATGAAACCTGCAATCGCCTGCAAATTCGCTATTAAAACGATTGTAACTGCAAGGCTGATGTATTTAATTAATCCAAACATAGCACCTCCAAAAATTTGTGTTAATCTATAATCCAAATTTATAAAATTCTTACTTAATATACGTATTCAATTATTATTTTTTTCAACTAAAAAACCGTAATTTAAATTTTATTTATTTACATTTACGAGAAAATAATATATGGCAAGAGTATTAATAACAGGCGGTGCTGGATTTTTAGGTTCACATCTTTGCGACAGATTTATTGCTGAAGGCGATGATGTAATTTGTATTGACAACTTTATAACCGGCTCTCCCGACAACATAGCTCACCTGATGGGCAATAAAAAATTCCAGTTTATCGAACATGACATCACTAATTATATTTACGTAGAAGGTGAATTAGATTACTTACTCCATTTCGCTTCTCCGGCATCACCGATAGATTATTTGAAATTACCAATACAAACTTTAAAAGTCGGTTCGCTTGGTACACATAAAACATTAGGATTGGCAAAAGCAAAAAATGCCCGAATGCTTTTAGCAAGTACAAGCGAAACTTACGGAGACCCTCTGGTTCATCCTCAGCCCGAATCATATTGGGGTAATGTTAATCCTGTCGGATACCGGGGAGTTTATGATGAAGCAAAGCGTTTTGCAGAAGCAATGACAATGGCTTATCACCGCTACCATAATGTTGATACAAGGATTGTTAGGATATTCAATACATACGGACCGAGAATGAGAATTGACGACGGGCGGGCAATTCCTGCATTCATGTCTCAGGCACTTAACAATGAACCTGTAACGGTATTCGGAGAAGGTTCACAAACAAGGTCAATATGCTATGTTGATGATTTGGTTGAAGGAATTTACAGATTGCTGATGTCAAACGAACATGACCCGGTAAACATAGGAAATCCCGATGAACTTTCGATGCTCGATTTGGCAAAGACAATTATCGAAATCACTAATTCAAAAAGTGAAATTATCCATAAGGAACTTCCTTTGGACGACCCGAAAGTCCGCAAACCGGATATAACACGTGCCAAATCAATTCTTGGTTGGGAGCCGAAAGTTGACAGAAAAACCGGATTATCGAAAACGCTTGAAGATTTTAAAAAGAGGTTAGGGATAGGATAAAAAGATAGCGGAGAAAAATACCAAAGAACGAAAGAAAGGTGAATTCAGAGGTGAAATTCAGAGATTTTGTAATTCGTTATAAATTAAGGAATTATTGGGTTGAAAAAAGTTAGTTTCACCAAATTCACCGCAATTTTTAATTTTTTTAATTTTTTTAATTTTTTTATCTTTTTTATCGTTTTTTATCTTTTTTATCGTTTTTTATCTTTTTTATACTTTTTATTTTTTTTATATGTCGTAAATGTCGGGCATTAGTTTTATGCAATAACACTGTAAGTAGCTGTTGTTTCAGTGTTTAACAGATTATGTCTTAATTGCCGTGTTTTTTTTCTATCGTTATCTGTTTTCCGTTGTCAGTTATCAGTAAAAAATTTAACCACAGAGGTCACCGAGTAGGCACGGCTTTAGAAAATAGAAAGATAGAAAATAGAAAAAACACACCCCGTCACTTCGTGACACCCCTCTCGAGAGGGGAATTTATAAAAAAATTTTTGCAAAGAACGAGTTGGACGAAATTATGGGATTGGTGTGAAATGTAATTTATTTTGTTTTGAAATGGTTTTTATTTTAAATCGTGAAACAGCAAAAACGTGAAAATGTGAGAACGTGAAACGAAAGACAATTACACGGCTTTAGAAAACAGAAAACAGAAAATAGAATATAGAAAACAGAAAATAGAAACTGTCTGAACCGTTGATTGAAGCTGATTGAAATGATTTCGCTG
>CAZEHW010000038.1:0-19156 GCA_964511865.1 uncultured Hyphomicrobiales bacterium
GATTACTTGGTAATTGCTGATACTTATATTAATACAATTTTTGTAGCAAGAGATTTCTGGGAGTCTGTTAATGATTAAATTTATAATAAATATAATATGGAGAATTTTAAGTTTCGTAAAGAACTATTTACTTTTTATTAATGATTATCGTAATTTCAAGAAAGATAATAAAAATAAGAAACAAAGGTTTTCATTCCATTGGTCAAACAGACATCCTTGTCTTTATGATAGAACAAGCCACACAGGTTTCGATAGACACTATGTTTATCATACTGCATGGGCAGTCAGAAAACTAAAAGAAATTAATCCCAAAAAGCATATTGATATTGCCTCATATATTTATTTTGTTGCAATAGCTTCAGCTTATATTCCAATAAAATATTATGAATATCGCCCGGCTGACATTAACCTAACTGGGCTAACACCTTTACAGGCAGATTTGCTCAAGCTCCCATTTGAAAGTAACAGTATTATTTCGCTATCTTGTATGCATGTTGTCGAGCATGTCGGATTAGGAAGGTACGGAGATAAAATAGATTATGATGGCGATTTAAAAGCAATTGCCCAACTAAAAAGAGTTGTTGCTCCCGGTGGTTCGGTTTTATTTGTTGTACCGATTGGAAAGCCAAAAATAATGTTCAATGCTCATAGGATTTATTCTTATGGCCAAATTATAGATTATTTTGTAGAATTTGAATTAAAGGAATTTTCTCTGATACCTGATGGTATTTGTGAAGAAGGAATGATAACAAATGCTACTAAGGAGTTAGCTGACAAGCAAATATATGGGTGTGGATGCTTTCATTTTGTAAAATTATCAGGTTGATTTATGTCATTACTTAATAACTCTGTCGGAACTTCCAACCTCTCAAATAGAGAAAAATGGCTGGAAAAAACTTTAAATACTATTCCTGCCGGCAAGCGTATTCTCGATGCAGGTGCTGGTGAGTTGCAATACAACAAATTCTGTGGACATTTGAAATATGTTTCTCAGGACTTTGGACAATATGACGGACAAGGAGACAACGCCGGGCTTCAAACTCAATCATGGGACAATTCTAAACTTGATATTGTTTCGGACATTACTTCCATTCCCGAACCCGATGGCAGTTTCGATGCTGTTATGTGCCTTGAAGTATTAGAGCATGTTCCCGACCCTGCATCAGCACTTAAAGAATTGGCTCGTTTACTCCATCCCGGTGGCTTTCTGATTATCACTGCACCATTTTGCAGTCTTACCCATTTCGCTCCCTATCATTTTTCAACAGGTTTCAACAGGTATTTTTATCAAAAGCATTTAGAGGATTTGGGATTTGAAATTTTGGAAATCGAAACAAATGGAAATTACTTTGAATACATTGCCCAAGAAATAAGACGGGTTCCTGAAATGGTCAGTAAATATTCTTACTCTAAATTAAACATTTTTGAAAAAATCTCAAATCAAATTATTTTGAGTATGTTGTCAAGATTTAGTAAAAATGATACTAAATCAAATGAACTGCTTTGTTTCGGCTATCATGTTTTCGCAAGGAAAATAGTATGATAATCACACAACTCAACGGCGGGCTTGGAAACCAAATGTTCCAGTATGCTACAGCAAGATGTATTGCTGAAAAAGCATGTTGTTCGTTGTTATTGGATATTTCAGTTCTGAGCGAGAAATACGAATCAAAAACATACCGTAATTATGGATTGAACGTATTTAATATCAAAGCTGATATTGCGAACTCTAATATTTGCAAAATAGCGAAAAGAGCGGAGTCCAAATATCTCAAATACCTTAACTTTTTTTTCTTCCCGAAGCTGAGAATAATTAAGGAATCGGGATTTGCTTATGAACCGTTCAATATAGAGCCGGGAGAAAATATTTACCTGAAGGGCTATTGGCAGTCTGAGAAATATTTTTCTGATATAAGGGAAATTATTTTAAAAGAATTTTTACCCAAAAATGAAGTCACCGGAAAAAACAAAGATATGAATGAAATTATATCCTCTGTTAATTCGGTTTCCGTTCATGTAAGACGTGGCGATTATGTTGCAAACCCAATAACAAACAGAGTTCATGGTGTTTGTGATACTGAGTATTACAACAAAGCGATGCATCACATTGAAAGCAAAGTGGAGAATCCGCATTATTTTATTTTCTCGGATGACATCCCATGGTGCAAAGAAAATATCAGTTCACAAAATCAGTTGACATTTGTTGATATTAATACCGGTGAAAAAGCTTATGAAGATTTGCGTTTGATGTCATTTTGCAAACACAATATAATAGCTAACAGTAGTTTCAGTTGGTGGGGTGCCTGGTTGAATGCAAATCCGAAGAAGATAGTGATAGCACCAAAGAAGTGGTTTAATGACAGCTCCAGAGAAACAAAAGATTTATTTCCGGATAGTTGGGTGATGTCATGAACATGGAAAATCCATTAGTTACAGTACTCATGCCAGTATATAACGGTGAAAAATACCTTCGTGAAGCAATCGAAAGTATTTTAAACCAGACTTTCACCGATTTTGAATTTCTGATAATAAATGATGGGTCAACAGATAATACAAAGGAAATAATTTTATCTTATAATGACAAAAGGATTCGATACATTGAAAACGAAACAAACATTAAATTGATTGACACTCTAAACAAAGGCATCAAACTTGCAAAAGGAAAATATATCGCAAGAATGGATTGCGATGACATCAGCTTGCCAAAAAGACTTGAAAAGCAGGTTGATTTCATGGAAAGAAATCCTGACATTACTGTTTGCGGTACTCACTTGAAAACCATCGGTTCGGGAATTGCTTCAGTTTGGAAAACTGCAGAAACCCAGGAAGAAATTATATGCAATATGCTTTTCAATTCGCCAATGAACCATCCAACTGTTGTTTTCCGAAAGGAAGAACTTGGAGATTATTTGTATTATTCAAAGGATTATCCACATGCGGAAGATTACGAGCTTTGGTTTCGGCTTTCCGAAAGATTCAAACTCGCAAATCTTGATTCTGCCCAATATCTATATCGTATTCATTCGGAGCAAGTTACATCTAAATTTGATAAAATAAAAATTGAATCTGCAAATAAAGTAAGAAAGTCCTTACTTCTAAAAATCCTGCCCGATGCAAACGAAGATGAAATCGAATTCCATTTGAAAATTGCCTCAAATTTATACAGTAAAAGCAATTTAGACTTTGGTATGGTACGAATTTGGTTTGATAAACTTTTGACCAGTAACAAAAAAACGAATTATTTTAATGACAAAGCATTCAAAAAAGTATTGACAGAAAAATGGGTAGAAATCTGTATTGCAAACAGAAACATACCCATATGGTTCAAATCCCTTTGGGACTCTCTTTTTGCCCGGAATTCCTTAAGTTTCATCAGCATGAAAATGCATACTTTAAAAATACTCTCTGATTACTTCAAGAAAATCATGGTGAAAAATGGCTGATAAATTAATCATATCTGTTGTTGTATGCACCTACAACCGAAGCGATATACTCGGGCTTTGTCTTGATTCTCTTTCCAAACAAACGCTTGACAAATCCACGTATGAAGTTATTATAGTCAACAACAACTCAACAGATGATACTGAAGAAGTAATTAAAAATTTCATTGCTGAAAACTCAAATTTCAGGTCATTTATTGAATTAAATCAAGGTTCGAGCCATGCAAGAAATCGTGGTGCAAAAGAAGCCATAGGTGAATATTTAGCTTTCATTGACGATGATGGAAAAGCTTACCCGAATTGGACGGAAAATATTATAAAATTCATTGAAAAACATCCTGAAGTTAACGCATTTGGTGGTCCTTATATTGGATATTCCCAAAAAAAAATACCTGCATGGTTACCCAAAAATTTTGGCTCATGGAGTCTGGGAAATGAGGAAAAAGAAATCATTTTTCCAAAAGGATGGCTCACTGGAACAAATATGATTTTCGGGAAAAAAACATTTTTGGATATTGGGGGATTCGACACTTCCAAAGGACCAAAAGGTAATAATTTTGCTTTTGGTGAAGACACTTTTTTGATTTATACTTTTAATAAAAACCACATCCCTATCTGGTATGTACCCGACATTAAAGTTCAGCATTTAACTGATGACAAGAAGTTTAAATTCTCCTGGATTTTTACTTCTGGCTACAATGCCGGCAAAGTAGATGAAAAGACATTCAATCATAATCATCACTTTTTTTATTATATAATTCTTTTTATTTTTCATTTATTGAAATATGGAATAAGATTACTTAATTTAAGTAAGTTCGGAGAGAATATGCATAGGTTATTTCATACATTGTCTTATGATGTAGGAATTTTGGCTTCAAAAATAATAGGAAATAATAATTAATGAACTTAGCACCCATAATAGTATTCGTATATAACAGACCGGAACACTTGAGAAAGACTTTGGTGAGTTTGCAGGCAAACAATCTCGCAAATATCAAAAAAGTAGTTATTAGATATAAGAATTGGATAGCAAAATGAATAATTATAAACTTAATACACCTGTTTTATTCCTAATTTTTAACAGGCCAGAACTCACAAAAAAGGTTTTTGAAATAATAAGAGAAGCCAAACCTCCCAAGCTTTTTATAGCAGCAGATGGACCTAGATTAAATAATCCTGATGATATTGAAAAATGTAAGAAAGCGAGAAATATTATTAATCAAATTGATTGGGATTGCGAATTATATACCTTATTTCGAGAAGAGAATTTAGGATGTAAAAAAGCTGTGGCATCAGGAATTACCTGGTTTTTTAATAATGTTGAAAATGGTATTGTTTTAGAAGACGATTGTCTGCCTCACATTAGTTTTTTTCGTTTCACCGAAGAATTACTTGAGAAGTTCAAGGACGAAGAAAAAATTATGATGATTAGCGGATATAATGCTTGTAACGAATGGGCACCGGAAAGTTATTCCTATATATATTCAATTTATGGAAGTATTCATGGTTGGGCAACATGGAAAAGAGCTTGGAAATATTTTGATGTTTCTATGAATGGATGGAGTAAAATAGAGAACCAAAATATAATTAAAACATACATTGATGATAAAAAGCAGTGGAAATCAAGAAAAATTATTTTTGATGATACATATTCTGGGAAAATTGATACTTGGGATTATATATGGACTTTTACAAGGTTTCTACGTTCAGGATTAGCTATTATTCCTTCAAGAAATTTAGTTAAAAATATCGGATGGGGTAAAGATGCAACGCATACAACTATGAAAATACCAAAAGGGATGGCAACAGATTTCCATGAAATGATATTCCCATTAAAATCAAATAATCTTATTATCATAGACAGGGATTTTGACAAACAGCTATCTGAGCTAAATGATATTAAAATGGTTAAAAGAATAATCGTTAAGACAATTAGATTTTTAGGGTTGGAAAAAATACTATTATCTATAAAGCAAAAATTAATATTATGAAGAAAATAAATACAATTTATAAAGATATGCTTACTTATGTTTATATGATTTTTGAATCTTGTAAGTATGAATTTCTAAAAGCTAAGACCATTAAAGTAATCCAAATGCCCATAATTGATAAGTGCAACTCAAAATGTACGATGTGTAATGTATGGAGACAGAAAAATGTAGGAATGTTAAAGGCCGAGGAATACTCAGGTATATTATCAAATGAATTATTCAAGCATGTTAAATCAATTGGATTGAATGGAGGGGAACCCACTTTACGGGAAGATATTCTCAAATTAGCACAAGTAATAGTTGAAAATTTACCAAAAATAAAACATGTAAATATTATCACAAATGGCATAGATTGGGAAAACATCTATAAGATTATTATAAAATTAAATAAATATTTTTCCTCAAGTAATATAAATTTTGATGTTATGGTATCAATTGATGGAAATAGTGAAACTCATAATAAAAACAGACGAGTAAAAAACAATTTTGAATATTCTGTTAAATTAATTAATAAGCTTTTAGATGATAAAATAAATGTTCAAATTGCTGGAACATTAACTAAGACTAATGTTTATGCAGGAGACGATGTATCTTTTATTGCAAATGAGTTTGGAATAAAAAACTACAAAGTACGATTGGGCGTTAATATTAGGAGATTATATAATGATGGTTTTTTTGAATCTCAATCTTTCACAAAAGATGATAAATTTCATCTGGCTCAATATTTCCAAGGAATGTCTAATAACAAAACTTTACCTCAATATAATCTGATTGTTTATTATAGCATTTTCAGGCAACTAGCTTACGGAGATAAAAGACTGGCCGGCTGCGCATGGAGGCATTATGGAATAACTCTTGATTCAAGAGGTGATTTAAGTTTTTGTTCAGTCTCTAGCCCAATATTGGATAATTGCCTAAAAAAACCTGCAAGTAAAATTTATAAAGATTCAATGGAAATTAGGAACAGAATTAATAAGAACGATTGTGGCAATTGTATGCATGATTTAAATGCTTCTCCTAATCCTAAAAATCTCATTAAATATTTATCTTATAAATTAAGAAAATATAAAAATTTAATAATAACTTTTTTTGCTATTTTTACTGAGAATTTAAAACCTGCAGTAAAATTCAAAGATAAAATTCATATCAAAGATGCAAAGAATGTCGTTATTACTGGATGGTGGGGAACAGAAACTCATGGAGATAAAGCTATCTTAGGTGAGTTAATAAATTTTCTTCAGAAAAAGTCAGAACATCTTGAAAAATTTTATATTACTAGTTTTTTAGATGGTGAACAGGATTATATAATTCATAAAACAATACAAGAATTAGAAGAAACTCAAATTTGTGATGTATCCAAATTTGGCGGGACAATACCTTATATAAATTTCCAAAAAAGACCAGAATTTAAAAAGTCAGATTTTATTATAATGGGTGGTGGACCAATTTTTAAAATGCATGAATTAGTTTTTATTGAAAAAGCTTTTAGAAAAGCCGTGAAAAAAGGTAATGGAACGATGATTTTCGGTTGTGGTATTTTCCCAAATTTATTTAGTTCTAGAAAAATCGGAAAAAAATTATTGATGCATTCTCAATATACCTTTTTTAGAGATGAAGAATCTCTCAAGTATGCAAAATTTATAACCAAAGGATTTATTAATGCTGATTATGCATGTGATCCTGCATTAAATTTTATCAAGCAATGGAAGGCAAAAAATTTCTCAAAAGAATACGAAAAAACTTATCATATTTCAACACTATTTAGAGAAAACATTTTACTATATAAAAATCATTTAAAGAAAATTGAAATTGATAAATTAAATAATAGATTCATTTCTGAAACTGCTGGTTTCTTTTCAAAAATCAAAGATAAAATCGCTTTTTTGTCAATGAATAATGTATGGATTGGAGGTGATGACAGAATTATCAATCGAAAGATTATTAACTCAATGAAAACGACAGAGAATGTAGAAAAATTTGAGCATAAGTATATGGGATTAAATGAACTGCTAATGCATATTGCTTTATCAGAATTTACTATACCCATGAGATATCATGGACATCTATTTTCTTTAGGGCTTAATATACCATTCATTTCAATTGATTATAGTGGGAAAGGAAATAAAGTTGAGAATTTTATCAAAGATATTGAATTAGAGGATTGTTCCTTGAATTGGGATGAAATCTCTGAAGGAATTTTGGAGAACAAACTTAATTTTATATACAATAATAGAGATAAAATTAAAGGAATAATGAGTTTAAAAATGACTAAGATGACTGAAAAGTTAGAAAATATATATGACACTATTAAATAAAATCAAGTAAGGTTATGAAAATACTACACATATCTACATCAGACACAGGAGGTGCGGCAAATGCTTGTATCCGTCTTCATCTTGGACTTTTAGAGTTAGGAGTAGATTCTAAAGTTTTAGTGTTTCTAAAAAAAAGAAATATACCAGAGGTCTATCAACTTTTTGAAAACAAAAAAACAAATTATTATTTTAATAAATTTAGATATTTTAGATTTGGATTTTATGAAGGTATTAATAGAATTTCTCTTTTTGGAAGGAAAAAAGGACATGAAATATTTACTTCACCCAAATCACTTCTTCGACCTGAAACACATCCTCTATTTAAATGTGCTGATATAATAAATTTACATTGGGTTGCATATTTTATAAATTATAAGACTTTTTTCAAAGATAAAACTAAAAAATATGTTTGGACATTGCATGATATGAATCCTTTTACAGGCGGTTGTCATTATTCTGAAGATTGTGATAATTTTAAAAATAATTGCTCAAAATGCCCGCAAATTGAAGATGCTGTTTTCAATAATCTTGCGAAAAATTATTTTATTATTAAAAGAACTGCTTTTTCCAATATAGATAATTTTTGTACAGTATCTCCTTCTACATGGCTAAGAGATTTGTCATGTAAAAGCAAATTATTTTCAGAACATAAAAATGAACATATCTCCAATGGTCATAATGAATCAATATTCAAACCTTCTGATAAAACTGAAAGTCGTAAAAAGTTAAATTTACCAATTAATAATAAAATTCTCCTCTTCATAGCTGATAATATAAATAATCAGAGAAAAGGTTTCAATATTATGATCGAAGCTTTTAAAAAATTAAATAATAATGATGTTCTTTTATGTATTGCAGGTTCTTGTGATAAAACAATTAATATTGAAAATATAGTAAAACTTGGTTTTATCAGTAATGAAGATACTATGAGTGAACTTTATTCTGCTTGTGATGCTTATGTTTTACCTACTAGAATGGATAATCTTCCAAATACAATTATTGAATCTCAGTTTTGTGGTACTCCGGTTATAGCTTTTTCTGTTGGTGGCGTTCCTGAAATGATTGAACAGGGAGTTAACGGAATCCTTTGTACTGATACAACTTCCGAAGCATTGTCAACTGCATTAAATGATTTTTTACAAGAGAAATATTTATTTGATAGTAACAAAATTCGGGAAATTGCTGTTTCAAAGTACTGTCTTTTAAATCAAGCTAGGAGATATTTGGAATTATATAAAAGTCTTTAAAAACATTTATTATTTTCACATGTTTCCCCCCACAAAAAAATTATTTGTAACTTTTTGCCGTCTTCTTTGTTATTAGTATATATGGCTTGTCCATTTTTATTAAAATTATTAAAAAATTATTCAAAATATGAAATTAAAATATATACTTTGTCTCATTCTGACCATTGCATTGCTCGTCCCGCTCTCGGCAAAGCAAAGCCAATTCGAGCCCGGAAAAATTATCGTCAAATTCAAATCCGTCAGCCCCGTTTTCCTCAGATTCCTCTCAGCAAAGCGCCATCTGACTCTCGACCAAATCACTCCACTGCTCGCATCGCACAGCTTCGCCCCATTACTCAGCGACGCCTCATTAATCAATCTTAACAATGCAATACAATCAAAAGAAAAAACAAATTTCTCAATACAAAACAAACTATTCAACCAAGCCGAAGACCAAAATTTATACAAGGAATACTTCAGCAGGTATAACATAAATTATATATATCCGCAGGTAAAAAATCTGCTCTGCCTGTCGTACCTCAGCTTCAATCCCGAATACGACCCGGCAGTCATAGCAAAAAAAATATCACAATACGATTTCGTGGAATACGCCGAACCCCTGCCCATAAAGAAAATCGTAGGAGTGCCAAACGACTCGCTCATCTATCGTCAATACTATCTCAACCAAATACAGCTATTTTACGCACTGGACATCTTCACTCCCGACAGCAGTATTCTCATCGGAATAGTTGACACAGGAATAGATTACAACCACGAAGACTTAACAGACAAAATATGGACAAACCCGGGCGAAAGCGGTCCCGACAGCAAAGGCAACGACAAGCGAACCAACGGAACAGACGACGACGCAAACGGCTTCATAGACGATTGGCGCGGCTGGGACTTCGTAAGCGGTGAAAATCCAAACGGCGACAACGACCCGCATCCCGGACATTCCCACGGAAGCCACGTTTCAGGAATAGCCGCCTCATCCACAAGCAACACAATCGGCATCTGCGGAATAGCCGGCGGCTCAAAGCTACTCGCTGTCAAAGTTGCCGCAGACAATCCATTTTCAACATCCGTATCAAACAGCTACGAAGGAATACTTTATGCCGCATCAATGGGTGCAGATGTAATAAATTGCTCATGGGGAAGCGAAAGCCGTTCCGATGGCGAACTCGAAATATTATCAACAGCATCTTCCTTAGGTTCTGTAATTGTAGCCGCCGCCGGCAATGACGGTGCTGAAGCCGCTTTCTTCCCGGCATCACATCCGGATGTTATTTCAGTTGCCTCTGTCAATTTCGATGACGAAAGAAGCAATTTCTCAAATTACCATCATTCAGTTGACATAGCCGCACCCGGAGAAGACATATACTCATGTATTCCCAACAACGAATATGATTACATGGATGGCACCTCGATGGCGTCACCTGTGGTAGCGGGAGTTGTCGCTTTGGTACGTCAAAAGTTCCCCGAATACTCACCCTTGCAGATAAAGGAACACATAAAAGCCACTTCGGACAACATTGACACAATAAATCCCTTCTTCATGGGAAAAATCGGAAGAGGCAGAGTAAACGCACTTAAGGCACTACAGCCCGGAGAATATAAATCAGTAATCATGGAAAGCTACAAAGTAACAGATGAAAACGATGACAATATTTTTGATATAAGCGAAAGAATTGAAGTTAACTTAACCATAACTAATGTATTATCACCTTTAGCAAACGCAAGATTGGAAGCCAATGTGGTGTCAAGCTTTAAACCAATATTCGAAGTTGATGAAATTGAAATTGGACCATTAAATACTATGGAAACCAAGGCAATTCCCGGAAAAATCAGTTTTACACTTCCCTCTGATGCACCAGGCGATTATGAAATGCTTTTAGAACTAATGTTTTTCGATGGCAATGAATACATCAACAGCGAATTTATTACGATTATCGTCAATCCGAGTTACCGCACAATGGCATCAAACAACATAGCGGTTACTTTCAATTCCACCGGAAATATTGGATACAACGACTATCCCTCAAACCTGCAAGGAGATGGTTTCAGGTACAAAAATGGTTCAGATTTGCTCTACGAAGGAGCATTAATGGTGGCGCTACCGCCCGGGAAAGTATCCAATGTGGCGCGGGCTTACTATCAAATGGAACAGGATAATTCATTTTACTCCTTTTCGGGCTTTAATGTAAAAAAACCCGGTAACTTATCGGCAGAAGAAGGATTTGCCGAGTTTTCCTCTTTCGAATCTGAAGACGAAGTAGCCCTAAAAATTAAGCAAACTGTTTATCAATTTGATGATTATTTGAACGAAGACATAATCCTCGTAGTCTATGATATTATTAATACTTCCGGCGAATTTGCCGATTCACTTAAAAAAGATTATGATTCCCTTTTTGCAGGACTATATTTCGATTGGGATATAGGACCTTCGGGCAGTAACAACTTCACAAAATTTGATGAAAATACCGGCTTCGGATATGCAAAAAATTTTGCAGTTGATACATTGCCATATGTAGGCGTAGCAATGCTTTCCGGTCACAAACAAAATTTCTTTGCCATTGATAATCCCGGCACATCACCAACAAATCCCGGAGTCTGGGACGGCTTTTCAAGATATGAAAAATGGATGATGCTTTCAAGCGGAATCTACCGTAAAGAGTCCTCTGTTACTGATATTTCTATGGTTATAGGTGCCGGACCCATCAAACTGAAAGCAGGAGATACAACCCGTGTAGCTTTCAGTATTTTTTCAGGGAACAATCTCGAAAAATTGAGAGAGAATTGCCGTACTTCAAGACAGACAGCAAAATATTATGATATTTCGGACGGAGCTTACAACCCTCTGCCTAAAGAAAATGATATTGTTATATTATATCCCAATCCGGTAAGTGATGAGTTGCTCCATGTTGATTTTGCATTGCTGGAAGGTTCTTATATTACAATAGATATCTTCAACTCCTTAGGTCAGAAAGTTCTTACACCTATTAAAGATATGTTTGTTACAGCCGGCTTTCAGTCCGAGACGATTAAACTGCCAAAACTGGCTCAGGGAAGGTATTACTTAAGGTTGAAAACCATGAATTCAACACTAACTGAACCTTTCGAAATTGCGAAATAATGGTACTTTATTTTTATTTTTTTAATGAAGAATTATAATGGAACTTGAACATAATATCGTTAATTGAAAATGTCTTATGCAATAAATTCCTCGTATGTTCGATTAAGTTTCGTAAATTTGTTGTTTGTTTTTTATATAAAATATTTTAGAAGAAGTTAGAATGATAAGGAAAATCAATTTCCGTAACACAATTTTATTGGTTGCTATTAGTGTGATTTTTATTGGTTGTAGTTCCGCAGATAAAACAGAGCTTAAATCAGCAGAGAGTATATTTGAAAAAGCCATGGAACTGTTTAATGATAAAGAATATCTTGAAGCAAAAACTACTTTTGACCTTATCAGACTTCAATATCCTGCCAGCCAGTATGCTGACGATGCACAATATTATATAGCAGAATGTCATTACAAAAGAGAAGAATATATTTTATCGGCATGGAATTACAACATGCTTAGAAGACTTCATCCAAATAGTAATTTTTATAAGGAAAGCTTATTCAAAGCTTGTCTTTCCTACTTTAATCTGTCTCCCCAATATGACCTTGACCCGGATTATACGATAAAAGCAATTAAAGCTATGTCTGAATTTCAGGCGGCATATTCTTCCGATTCTTTATCTTTAACAATGGATACTTATATTCAGGAATTACGTAACAGATTGGCAGAAAGAGAATACAGAACTGCTGAACTATACTTCCGTAAACTAAAAAGTCTTGCTTCTGCCTTGATTTATTATGACCTCGTTATTAATGAATATGATGACACAAAATATTTTGAACCTTCATATTTCGGTAAAATCGAAGTCTTAGTTGCTATGAAAAAATGGGAACAAGCTTCGACTACAATCGGTTATTTTTATATCTTATTCCCAAAAAGTGAATATATCAGTCAGGTCAAAGACCTCGAGAAAAAAGTCCCAAAAGACTACTAATGTCACTAACTGCTAAAAGTTTATGCAGGTTCCATATTAGTTTCTTTCCATCCTTGAATTTCCAAAGTAAGATTCAATCGTCTTTCAGTCCCATTATAAAGAGATTTTACTACAATAGGAAATCTGCCTTGAATTAATTTTTTTGAAGGGCATACTGATATTTCTGCCTGAAGGTCATTTTCCGTCAGAACAGTTTTATTCAGCTTAGCACCCAAGCAGGATTCACATTCAAGACTAAGTTGAATGGGTGCTGTTATTTTTGAACCCGGTAAAATTGATATTTCAAATTTACCTCCGGTCTCGGGAAATCTTGTAATTGTCTGGCTTTTCGCAAGAAGTAAAAAGTCACATCCATCCTGACTACTTGGATACACAGAGCTTTCTACAGAACTTTCATTGCATCCAAACAATGAAAATGAAACAGCACAGATTAATACAATTAATGCCGATTTGATATTTACAGATGATTTCATAATAATACCTCATAATAATAGTTTAAACAAATTCATATTATGAGTTCAACATTTGCGGGCTAGTACTATCCAAATTTAAAATACTGTAATTATTTTTTGTCCTTAAACCCATTACGATAGATTCTATAGTTTTGTTTCAAAAATTTTGGAAAAAAATAATCGGTGATTACTTTAAAAGATATGAGATACTTAGTAATTATGATAAAAATTTGTAAATTGTAATAATAAAAATTTAAAGTGAATAATATTAACATGATAACAAAAGACAATTATTCAAAATCACAGATTACCGGATTTGCTCTGGGGATAATTTTATTTATCATTTTCCTGTTTATTGGTTCGGGAAGCGAACATCAATCTGCTTACTTTATGGCGGCAGTTGCTTTATTGATGGCAACATGGTGGATTAGCGAAGCAATTCCTTTAGGCACTACTTCTCTTCTTCCTGTGGTTTTACTCCCGTTACTCGGTATTTCAAGTACAGGAGATGTTTCATCCGAATATTTCAACAGCACTATTTTCTTATTCCTTGGTGGATTTCTGATTGCAATTGCAATGGAAACTTGGAATCTTCATAAACGAATTGCTTTAATAATAATATTATTCTTAGGTTCAGGGTCTTCAGGCACCATTCTTGGCTTCATGCTTGCAACAGCTTTTCTTTCAATGTTCATATCAAACACGGCAACAGCGCTTATGATGCTTCCAATCGGTATATCAGTTATCAGTAAAATGCAGGAATTTTATGATGGTAAAGATTCCGAAAACTTCTCAGTTTCGCTTATGCTCGGCATTGCTTACGGAGCATCTTTAGGCGGTATAGCCACTTTAGTCGGCACTCCTCCAAATCTTGCATTTGTCAGGATTTTTCATATTAGCTTTCCTGACGCTCCTGAAATTAGTTTTGGAAAATGGATGATACTTGGACTGCCGATTGCAATAGTAATGTTGTTCATAACTTGGATTTTACTAACAAAAATACTTTATAGGCTAAAGAATAAAGCTTCATTCGACAAAAAATTAATTAAGGATGAGTATAAATTATTGGGCAAACCGGGTTTTGAAGAAAAATGGGTACTTGCAATATTTACAATTACAGCATTGCTCTGGATATTTCGAATTGACCTTAGCTTAGGTTCATTCTTTATTCCCGGCTGGTCAAATTTGCTGGGTAATTCAAAGTACATTGATGATTCGACAGTTGGCATTTTCATGTCACTTCTGCTATTCATTTTACCTTCAAAAAATGGAGAGCATAAAAGATTGTTAAATGCCGGGGCTTTCGGGAAAATACCTTGGGAAATCGTCATACTATTCGGTGGAGGATTTGCACTTGCGAGCGGATTTCAAAGTTCCGGACTTTCTGAATTATTAGGAAAGCAATTGAGTGCACTTTCGGGAATACCTCCGATATTAATGGTAGTAATTGTTTGCTTTAGCTTAACATTTTTAACCGAACTTACATCAAATACAGCAACAACACAAACAATATTGCCGATTCTTGCGGCAATATCCGTTGCGATAAATCTCAATCCTTTGTTTCTTATGATACCTGCAACACTTTCAGCATCATTTGCATTCATGATGCCTGTAGCGACACCTCCCAATGCAATAGTTTTCAGTTCAGGTAAAGTAAGCATCAAACAAATGGTTCGAACAGGATTAATTTTGAACCTTATTGGTGTAGTGGTAGTTTCACTTATGTTTTACTTTCTTGGAGATTTCTTGTTTGGTATAAACCCAAATGAATTTCCTTTTTGGGCAAAACCATAAATGACGGAAGTCAATAATGGGGAATGGGTAATTGTAAATAGAAAATGAAAAAAATTGTCCGAACAGTGATTAATTTGATTAATTCGGGGATAATCATTTCAATTAATCGCGTTATAAATTAAAAAATCCCGATGTAATCGGGATTTTTTAACTGAGCCATCAGACGGACTTGAACCGCCGACCGGCTGATTACAAATCAGCTGCTCTACCAACTGAGCTATGATGGCAATAATTTAGCTTACAAAATTACGAAATATTCTGGTTTCACAAAAATATTTCTTTAAATTCTTGATTGGATGCTTTTTTTCTGCTAATTTTATCTTACCACTGCCAAATATTACCTATCAACAGAAAATATAACAATACTCCAACAACAACCTGCTTGTGATATTTTTCGAACTTTGGATATTTATTAATTAAAAATTCGTAAAGATAAACAAGACTGAAAGTAATTAATTCAATCAAAACCGCAAAAAATAATGTCCATCCGATAGATAATTGACGGTAGTAGATATTCCCGATGCTTGGGAACCACGAAGTACCGTAAAGTACAATTAAATGAAACACATAAACCATTAATGCTCTTTTGCCAAACATTGCGTAATAAAATGAAAGCTTTTTTGTTTTGGAATAAATGAAAGCCCAAAAGCCCACACCTGCAAGAACACATCCGATTTGAAAAATAATCGCCGCAGGATTTACTTTTGTAGGAATATATATTGCAAATTCCCACAACAACTCTCTAAAGCCGCTTCCCGCAGCAATCAATATAATACCTGCCAGAGTAACCCATATAATAATGAATTTTGTTCTTTTTTCAGCATCTATTTTCTTAAGTATAGTTCCCAGAAAAACCCCATAAAACATAAAAGCGGTATAGGGAAATATCGGGAAGAAAGAACCATGCTCAAAAGATAAATAGGAAGCAATAAATTCCGGAAGATAGTTAAACCAGTTTACCTGATGAACAAAAGGAGAAAGCCCTGAGATTATTAAAGCGATTGTCAATGCTATCCAGCTCAAAGTCTTATCATTTCTGGTGAGGCGATATAAAAGGACTACAAAAAACAAGCTGACACCAATAAGCTGTAAAATATTGGCACGGAATAATGACACCAAATAGCTATTATCAATGAAAAATAAATCCCAAATTTTATTCGCAGGAAATGCAAATAAATATCCAAGAGCGATAAGAATTAAGGCAAGGTTAACTCTCCTTTTGAATGTTCCCGGTTTTAGTTTCCCATTATCAAGACGTTTGTTGGCAAAAACACTAACGATACCGGAAACAATTAAAAACACCTGTGCTGTAAACCCGCGTAAAAAATTCCATACATCCCAGGGAAATTCATTGATATTATAATATGCGGGCGACAGTAAAGCATCAATAACATGTCCCTGAACCATCATTATCATAGCTACGAAACGGGCAAGGTCGATTGCCGTAATTCTTTGTGCAGAAAGCATCTTGGGAGCCCATGATGGCTTCTTGTAATAATTTATATCATTCATCTTTCTTCCTTAGTTAATCCTGAAACAGGGAAATCTTTTTCCAACATCTCACAATAATCTTCATAAAATTCTTGAAAAGAATTGTAATATGCAATAGGTTTTATCGTAAAATGTTGTAAAATCTTTGATAAATTCTCCGGAATGTATGGAAAAAGTTTCTTTAAATTCATTATTCTGTAATTATAAAAGGCAGAACCATCATCATTAGAAAGAGTGTTTACGATGTCATCGCTAAAACGGTGATATTTGGTTGCCTGAGTAAATGTTATCAATCCTTTAGCCGCTGCATATGAAAGAATATTCCCAATACTCCATAAATCAAAGTCGGTAACATCCTGTTTCAAATCAAAATCTATCCATCTGAATTTCCCATCCTTTGCATCAATTATTATATGGTCGTTTCTAATATCTCCATGGCAAAAACCATTCGAATGAAGGTACATAATCCCTTCAATACTGACAAGAAGTTTTCTTAATATTACAGGTAAATCCTCATAAAAATACTGCTCGTGTGGTTTCTCGATATTAGGAATATAATGGAACATAGACTTACCACGGATAAAATCAATCACTCTTACGTTATTTCCTGCAGTGTCGAGATATGCCTGCCCCTGCATAAATCTTTCGTCTCCTCTTACCAGATTGATAACATCGGCTTCTTTAATAGGGTCTCGGTAACAACGAATTTTGAACAGCCCTATATGTGCTATAAATTCTTCATGGAATACTGTTTTAATGATTTTCTCTTCACCGGTTTTTAAATCAACTGCATGGAAAACCCAGTATTTCGGCTGGTCGTCGATACCAAATCGTGGTTCACGCATATTACCGCGAATAACAAACTCGCAATCGCACAATCCGATTCGCATGACATCACCGCGAGTGATATTCATCCAATCGGATGTATCGGTTACAATTTTCATGCGGGCAAGATTAATATTCCAGCCCGTAAGTTCATTTATCCTTTGTACTAATTGTTCTTTTTCAGACATATACACTCAATTATACCTAAATGTAATTTGCAAGATACAAAAATAATTGAATTATAACTTTATGATAAACTTTTATTAAAAAATTAAAAATTCAATATATCAATTAAAATAATAAATAAAAATTTACTATATTGTAAAAAAATAATGTTATTAAAAATATAGATTTAAATAGTTAAAAATAAATAAATGAGAAAAAGAATTTCAATTACTCAGAAACATTTCTTGTATTTCCTTGTTTTGTATATTGTATCAACAATTCTTGTTGGCTCTTATTCTTATTATATCGCAAAGAAATCTATTTTGGACAGAACCTTTGACCAACTGACATCTCTTCGTGTTGAAAAGTCAAAAAATCTTGAAAGATTTTTTAAGGACCGGAAAAAGGACATTGTATTGATGGCTCAGACAAAGAATGTATGTAATTTATACGATGAAATAATTGATTTAAAAAATAGCAATGAAAATTTATTGAATTATTTACAACTTTTTCTCTTATCAAATGAATATTATAATAAAATATTTTTAGTTAATTCTGATGGCAATTATTTAGTAATAGATTCATCCGAAATTATTATTGGCAATACCTTAAAAACTGATAGAACATATGAAAGTAACAGTTCTTTGAATGAATTTATTCAAAAAACCAAAACTATTGAGTCAGTTATCTTTCAGGATTATATAATATCAAATGATGGCGAGTTTGCTTTTTATATATGTACTCCAATATTTAATTCCGAATTGAAAAAAAACACCGGAAGTATTATTTTTGAGTTAAATACTTCCGGCATTAATCAAATCATGTACAATATTTCTGAGCATAACGGACTCGGGAAAACAGGAGAATCATATATTGTCGGAGAAGATTTACTAATGAGGACCACTTCACGATTCAGAGAAAACTCAATAAAAAAAGTCAAAGTAAACACAAAAGCAACAAGGACAGCTTTTAAAAACAACACAGGTACTGAAATAATCAAAGACTATAGGAATATTGAAGTTCTTAGTTCTTATGCTCCCTTGCATCTTGCCGGGTTAAATTGGGTTATAATAGCCGAAATTGATTTGCAAGAGTCATTAAAACCTATCTATGACCTCAGGAATAGCATCGTAATTTTATGCCTAATTGTTTCCATTTTTATTTTCGGATTTGTTTATATTGGCAGCATTAAAATAACCGCACCAATAATCATGCTTAAGGACTCCGCTATAAAAATCAGCAGGGGCGATTACGATTTGAGATTGAATGTAACTTCAGATGACGAACTTGGGGAATTAGTTGAATCATTTAATGATATGGCAAAACAACTCTCGTATCAATCCCAACAAATTCAAAATGACAAGTTATTAAGGATAAGTTCCGTTCTTGACGGACA
>CAZEHW010000039.1:0-12728 GCA_964511865.1 uncultured Hyphomicrobiales bacterium
GTTCATCACCCGTCAATAAATCATGTATAATAGCATTTCCATCATCATTAGTAACGATGTACTTTGAATCGGAAGATATATCAATATGCTTAACATTATGTGTCCAGCGCATCCAAACGGTGTCAATATCATTGGCTTGTAGGGGCGCATTGCAATGTGCCCCTACTATAATTGTAAACAATATTAATAATTTTGTTTTCATTAATTAAAAAATACCAAGAAAAAATGATATAATCAAAGATTATTTTAATCCTGAATCTAACTCTGAGAAATTCTGTGTAATTAAATACAGTCTAACGCCTAACGCCCATCATCTTTTCAATCTCTTCCGGTCTTTTGAGTAGTTTCTCAGATAAATTAATGTATCCATTTTTAGTAATAAAAACATCATCTTCAATCCTTATCCCAATATTCCACCAACGCTCATCACAATTACTCCCTGCCGGAATATAAATACCCGGTTCGACAGTCAACACATTCCCTTCCTCTAAATATTCCCCCGGTCCCGACTCATGCACATTCAATCCCAGAAAATGCGAAGTTCCATGTGGAAAATATACATCAACATCTTCTTCATCAGAGATTATGGATTGCTCCATTAATCTTTCAGCAATTACTTCCTTGGCTTTTACATGAATATCCTTGAATTTATTTCCCGGCTTGCATACTGAAAAAGCAGAATCCATAGCTTCTAAAACAATGCTATAGATAATTTTCTGTTCAATGGAAAATTTTCCGTCAGCCGGAATAGTTCTTGTTATGTCAGCACAATAACCATGAAATTGAGCCCCGCAATCAAACAAAATTAAATCTCCATCTTTCACAGTGTCGCGATTACTTTGATAATGCAGAAAGCATGAATTTCTTCCGCATCCAATTATAGAACCATAAGCAGGTCTTTCTGCCCCATTTCTTTGAAACTGATATTCCATTTCTGCCTGAAGTTGATATTCAGTCATTCCTGCTTTTGCAGATTTGATAAGAGCTTTATGTCCTTCAATTGAAATATCAATTGCTTTCTGTATTAATCTGATTTCATCCTTATCCTTCACTCTCCTCATTTCTGATAGAAATGGAATACTTGATTTGATATATAAATCAGGATAATTTGTTTTAATTTTATTTATTATTTCAATTTCGCATTCCGTATGATTTTCATCATTTGAAAAGTGTCTGCTTCTCGATAATTTATCAAAAAAAAGTGTATCCTTCTCCTTAACTATTTCCTTCAAAAAACTATCTAAAGCTGAGATATCCATCACTTTCTGGATTTGAAGAATTTTCCCGGCATCTGCAATATTCATTTTAAACCCGGTCCATTTTATGTCGTTTTGACTCTGCTCATTAAGAAACAGGATTTCATCAACCAATTCTCCTTCAACCCGAAAACCTGATGGGATAATTATTAAAACAGCTCTTTGGGAAGGCATTCCACTCAAATAATACAAATTCGGAGCTACAGAACTTCTTGAATAAAAATCTCCTGAATTTGAAAAATAATCTGATGAAAGAAATAACAGAATTGAATTATCTGAATAATATGTTTTAACTCTTTCCCTTCGTTCTTTAAAAACATTTGCAGGGATGCCGTCAGAAAAAGGATATATATATTTTTCCTGAGAAAAACCTTGTATTGATGTTAAGAAAAAAAGAATAATTAATATTTTCATATTTCTCCTTTAAGCATAAACTAAAGTAGCTACTTCAACATTTCTGGCTCCTAACAAAAGCAAAGTACTTGCACAGGCATTTAGAGTCGAACCTGTTGTTAATACGTCATCCACAAGCAGAAAGTTTCCACCATCTAATCTTGTATCTTTTTTATAAGATGTTATTGCTTTTTCAACATTTGTTCTTCTTTCGTCCTTCGATAGAACTGTTTGAGTCTGAGTGTACTTTCTTCTTTTTATTATTTTTGTATTAACAGGTATTCCTGTAAAACTGCTTATACCTATAGCAATAAATTCAGATTGGTTATAACCTCTTTCTCTCCGTCTTGCGTGATGAATCGGAACCGGAACGATTGCATCGAAGTTTGTTTTATTATAATATTGAAGCATTCTTCCTAATTCCTTACCAAGTTCAATCCCGACTCGTGAAAATCCTTTATACTTAAGGGAATATATTAGATTCATATAATCATGGTCTTCTTTCATCGAAAACAAAGAAGTAGCTCCGCTTATAGCTAAATCATCCCTGTCAAAATTATTAATAAGGCGATTAAAAATAATATCCGGTTCAGGTGCTAATGGAATAGAATCATAACATTTATGGCAGATATATTTAAATTTGTTGACATCTGTATCAATATAAGTCTTACAGATTTCACAATGGCGTGGTGCAATAAAATCATTAACAGAATTCAATATCCATCTGAAAAAGTCAATCCTGATTTTATTATCAGAGAATTTATACATCAAATAAAACTAATTTAAATTCCTAAAAGCCGCCATTTTTGCAAACGCAGATTTTTTAATTATATAATTTTCAATCGTAAGCTTTGTGTTTTTTGAATAAAACAGAAATAATGCCAAAAGGAAGAGTCCAGTGTTCTCAATAATTTTTTGCCAACCTATTTGTTCAGCCATAACCTGAGTATGACATCCGCAATTTATATTCAGTCCTTTTATCATCGCTATAGCTATTGCTATATTAAAAACAAGTATCATTGAGCCGATGATAGCAACAGAGGATTTAATCCTTATCCCGGTAATTATGAACATTGCACAAACCAATTCAATCCATGGTATAACAATAGACATAAGGTTCACAGCCATATCCGGGACAATTTTATAATTAGCAATTTCTTTTGCAAAACCACTTAAATCAGCTATCTTAGAAATTGCAGCAATTAAAAATATTGAGCCCAAAATAATCCTGAATAATAAATTCAAATATTGGTTATTTAATAACTTTCTCATACTAAAATACATTATCAATTAATAAACATAATACGTATAGACAAAATTAAATAATGATTATTTTTTATTCATCTATTAACAAATAATGATAAATATATGGAATTTTCTCTATTTTTAAATAATATTTAATGATTTATTTCAATAATGTTGAATTAAAACATCGGAGGATATATGCCGTTCATCCGTTCAATATCAGGTTTGAGAGCAACACTTGGTGATGGTTTACAACCAAATGTAATTTCAAATTATGTTGCTGCATTTGAATCTTTATTGCCGAAAGGTGATGTTGTTGTTGGTTATGACAGCAGACCATCGGGTAATTGGGTCAGAAAAATTGTTAATGGAACTCTACTCGCCTGTGGAAGACAAGTCAGATATCTCGGAATTGTGCCGACTCCTACAGTTCAGTTGACCGTCGAACAAACAAAAGCTGCAGGTGGTATTTCAATAACCGCTTCACACAATTCCGAAGAATGGAATGGTTTGAAATTTATTAACCGCGATGGAGTATTTTTTGATTTAATCGAGAACACACAGCTTTGGAAAGCTGAAAAATTCGGTGTTTTTAATTTTTCCAATCAAATAATCTTTAATGAGATAATTTTTGATGACAATGCAATTCAAAACCACATCCAATCGGTTTTGAATATTCCACTTTTCAAAGCAGACACACTAAAGAAAATCAAAGAGAGAAAATTCAAGGTAGTCGTAGATGCGGTTAATGCTTCCGGTTCAAAGGCAATTCCTTTGCTCTTAAAAGAATTGGGTTGTGAGGTCGTTGAACTCTTCTGCGACGAAAGCGGTAGATTCCCGCATTCTCCGGAACCTGTCAATGCTAATTTGGTTTCTTTGGGAGAAGAAGTAAAAAAATCCGGAGCAGATTTGGGTATTGCCGTTGACCCCGACGCAGACAGATTGGTTCTCATCAATGAAAAGGGTGAACCGATTGGTGAAGAAAGAACAAAAGCGATTGCAGTCGAAACAATTCTTTCCAATATCGCCAAGTTCAAAATCGTAACAAAAGCTCCGGTTGTTGTTGTTAACCAGTCTACGACGAGGGCAGTCGATGACATTTGTCAAAAGTACGGAGCAGTTTTGGAACGCTCGGCAGTAGGTGAAATCAATGTCGTGAAACTAATGAAAAAAAACAAAGCTATAATCGGAGGTGAAGGTAGCGGTGGAGTTATTTTACCGGCATGCCATTACGGGCGTGATTCATTGGTTGGCACTGCATTGATAATTCATTATCTTGCTATAAATAAACTTTCACTTTCCGAAGCAAATAATAAATTACCGACTTACAGCATGGTTAAGAAAAGATGTGTTTTTGATGGTGATTTAAGTGTTTTTTATAATGAAATCATTGATTTATTTCCTAATGGTAAACCAATTAAAGGTGATGGTATAAAAATAATTTTCCCGGAAAGCTGGGTACAGGCAAGAGCATCGAACACGGAACCAATAGTACGAATAATAGCTGAAGACCAAAACCTGAAGGATGCAAAAATTCTTGTCAAAACAGTAATGAAAGCATGCGGAAAGAATTAACATCATGGACTCTTTCTGTCAGATGTTACATCTGAAAGGAGAATGAAGAAGGTTTGGGAGATGATGGAAGGAAGGAATAAAAATATAGAAAGAATTAATCAAGGTGGGATTATGAAAAAGTTCTTATCAGTTTATGGCATTCTTTGTTTAATCATAATAACATACCATCCTGCTATGGCACAATGGGAACCGTGTAATAATGGATTGTGGGGACATAGAGTTAATACAATCACTATAAATGGGAATGATATATGGATTGGAACATGGAGTGGAGGAGTTTTTCTTTCAACTGACGATGGTAAATCATGGATTCCCAAAAACACAGGTCTTGACGCTACTAATGTGAATACTATTGCTGTAGACGGAAATCATATCTATATTGGAACTTGGAAAGGAGTATATAAATCTTCAGATTATGGAGAAACTTGGGAATTCGCGGGAAGTCCAAATGGGATAATACAATCTATTATTATTAACGGGAATAATATTATTGCCGGAGGTGAATTCGCCGGAGTTATTTTATCTACAGATAAAGGAGTAAGTTGGACTAAGAAAATTTATGGTTTAGAGAAATCACAAATAAATTGTTTAGCAAACAAGGGTGATACTATTTTTGCAGGATTATATTTGGGGGGCATTTATTGTTCAACAGATAATTGTGAAAATTGGAATCAGGTTTTTTCTGGATTAACTGAATCAACTTATCATTCATTTGCTATTGATGGGGATAAGGTATATGCCGGGTCTGGTGGTGGTGGAATATTTTTAACAACAAATAATGGTGCTCTATGGGAAAATATTGGTTTGGACGACCATGTCGTTTTTTCTATTCATGCTGAAGGAGGTTCTATTTGGGCTTCAACAGAAGATGGTACCTATTTGTCAACAAATAATGGAATCAATTGGGAAAGAAAAGGAAATTGGTATGATAGCCAGGTAAGGTCAGTCGCAATTAGTGAAGACAAAATTTGGGCAGGTACTATTTTCGGTATGTTTCTTTCATCGGATTCTGGTAACAATTGGGTTGGAAAAAACAACGGATTAAATTATTCTCAGGTCTGGGCAATTAAATTCAATCGTGAAAATTGTTGGTTGGGAAGTGATCAGGGTGTTTTTGTTTCCAAAAAAAATGAGATGGAATGGAAAAATTTATGGTCTTATTTCGATACGACAACTTATAAAGTTGCTTTTACTACTGTAGTTGAAGTAATTGATAATAATATCATAGTAGGAACATGGGAGAATGGACTTTTTTTCTCAAATGACAATGGTGAAAGCTGGAAAAAAACGAATATTTCTCCAAATAGAATTAACTGTATAGAAAGAGATAATGATAAGATAATAGCAGGTACAAATAAGGGGATCTATATAACCGAAGATAATGGAGAAAATTGGTATGCAGGAACTGTTAATAAAGAAGTTCATAGTATCGTTTTTGAGCAGAATAATATTTTTGTCGGAACAGCTCAAAATGTATTAATATCGATTGATAATGGAAATACGTGGTTTGAAACAAAAAATGAATTAGAAAAGGCGAGGATTTATTCTTTAGGAATTCAGGGGAGTAATTTCTATGCCGGGACTCATGATGGTATATATTTATCAACAGATTTATGTGAAAGTTGGAAGAAGATAGGTTTGGACAGCAATATAATATTTTCTATTAATATATACAAAAATCATATTTTTGCAAGTACTTGGAAAAACGGTATTTTTCTATCATCAGATTCTGGTAAAACTTGGACAGCAATTAATGATGGGTTAATTAATTTATTAACTCGTTGTATTGTGTCTGATGAAGAATTTCTTTATCTTGGGACATACAGCGATGGTGTTTATAGGGCAAAAATTGATGAATTAATTACTTATGTTACCGAAAATTTTCGAGTGAGTAATATTTTTTCAATCTCCCCTAATCCATCACATGAATTTCTAAGCATAAATATCATTCAAGAATTTCCCTATCCTACAAATATTAAAATATTTAATATTCATGGGCAGGTTGTATTCACGGATGAAATACCGGCAGGTATAAAGAATTTTAAAATAAATATTGAAAAATTGCCATCAGGAATGTATTTTATAAATGCTGTAAATGGGCAGATTTCAGAAACACAGAAATTTACGATTATAAAATAATTTTATCTTAAGGTACCTATATTAGAAACATCAAATATTTCTTTCATTTTGCCGTTTAATTGATAAACTGGAGGTAAATGTGAATTATAAAATAAAAATGATAAAAAGTGAAGAAGGATATGCCGTTTGGTGTGAGGACCTTCCCGGTTGTGCTTCTCAAGGTGAAACCGAAGAAGAAGCAATTGCTAATATCAAGGAAGCAATTGATGACTATTTAAATGTGAGAGAAGAAATCACTCAAAACGAAAAGCAAATACTCATCGAGGTCTGAAAGATGCCAAAAATCTCTGGTATTAACCATTTGAAGGCAGTAGCCGCATTTGAAAAAGCAGGTTTTTGGATTTCCCGTCAAAGCAAACACATAATAATGACTGATGGAGAGCATATTCTAACAATTCCCAGAGCTAATCCCATTAATGCATTTACCATGTCTGCTATTGTTAAAGGTTCTGGTATGAGTATTGAAAGATTCAAAGATTTATTGTAAATATAATAATAGGTTACTAATCAACACAACAACAATATCATGGCTCTATCTGATAATTGCTGGAATCTTCGAGATGGTTTGGGCAATCGGATTGAAATATACCGAAGGATTTACCAAACTGCTTCCAAGCGTGTGGACATTCGGGGCTATGGCTGTTAGCGTTTACCTGCTGTCTTTAGCTGTTAAAACCATACCCATCGGCACTGCTTACGCTATCTGGACAGGAATCGGTGCGGCAAGTACTGTTATCATGGGTATAATTTTATTTGATGAGCCATTGACTTTAATTAGAATTTTTCTGGTACTTCTTATTATTTTTGCAATTGTCGGCTTAAAGCTTACCTCATAGAAAAACTACACAATGATTACATAGGCACTGATAAATTTGGAAAATTCATTTAAAAACAGTTGCTTTTAATTTCTTTTTTTCATAATTTCAATTATGCGGAGTGTGTAATTTCAAAATTATTAATAATTCTCCTAAGTTCTAAATTATAAAAGAATTAAGATTAGTTCTTTTGAAATTATTTTGTTTTGAATTATTCAATAACACAAACTGTTTGTTTGTATTAGTTTAAATAAAATTTTTTAATTATGAATATTATCATTTAAAAATTAACTTTGGTAATAAGTAAATGTTCTTTTCAACAAATTAAAAGGAGAGATTTATGTCAATTCTAAAAGAGAAATTAGCGAAAAAATTCGCAGAAGAAAAAGCTGACATCGCTGCATTTTTGAAAGCACACGGCGATAAAGAAGTATCTAAAGTAACATTGGCTCAAGCTTATGGCGGCTTGAGAGGTGTTAAAGGTTTGGTTTGTGATACATCAGAAGTTCCACCGGATAAAGGTTTAATTATCAGAGGTATCGAATTAAAACATATTACCCATAAACTACCCGAAGAAATTCTTTGGTTACTTTTAACCGGCGAACTTCCAAATGATGCCGAACTGAAAGAACTTCAGCAAGATTTGAAAGCAAGGGCAGATGTTCCTGCTTATGTTTGGGCTGTACTCGATGCAATGCCTGCAGATTCTCACCCGATGGCTATGTTCAATACTGCTGTTCTTGTTATGCAGAAAGAATCCAAATATGCAAAACGTTATGCCGAAGGTATGCCGAAACCCGAATACTGGGACCCCACATACGAAGATATGATGGACATCGTTGCTAAATTACCTGCTATCGGTGCTTATGTTTATCGTAAAAGATTCAACAAAGGTCCAAGGATTGAAGCTGACAAGAGTTTGGATTGGGCAGGAAACTATGTTCACATGCTTGGTTTACCGGATCCAAACGGTGAATTCTCCAAATTGATGAGATTGTACTTAACATTGCATTGCGACCATGAAGGTGGCAACGTTAGTGCTTACACTGCATCTACAGTAAGTTCTGCATTATCTGATTTATATTATTCATTATCCGCAGGTTTGAACGGCTTAGCAGGTCCATTGCACGGCTTGGCAAATCAGGAATGTTTGGGATGGGTTCTTGAAACAATGAAGAAATTCAATGGCGCTCCGACAGAAGAACAATTGTACAAATTTGCTGAAGAAACATTAGCATCAGGTAAAGTTGTTCCGGGTTACGGACATGCTGTTCTTAGAATTACAGACCCAAGATTTGATGCTTTCTTAGCTTTCGGAAAACAATATTGTGCTGATGACCCTGTATTCCAAACTGTAGCAAGAGTTTTTGACGTTGTTCCTAAAGTTTTGGCTCAGGTTCAAAAAATCAAAGATCCTTGGCCAAATGTTGATGCAGGTTCAGGTGGATTACTCTATCATTATGGTATGACTGAATTCAGTTACTATACTGTATTATTCAGTATTTCAAGAGCTTTAGGTATATGTGCTCAGGGTGTCGTAGCTCGCGCTATGGGTTATCCTATAACACGTCCAAAATCATTACCGACAGCTAAATATAAAGCATTAGTCGGTGCTTAATTACTAATTACCAATTACTAATTAATAATTGGAAATTTAGAGAACCGTGAACCGATAACCGAAAACGGATAATGGACAACGGAAGAAAGAAAATAAATCAACCACGGGGTTTACCCCGTGGTTATCTTACCACGATTTTAAAAACATTTAATAAAGGAAATAAATATGAAAATTACAGTTATTGGAGCCGGAAATGTTGGAGCTACATGTGCCCAGCTTTTGGCTAATGACGAACTTGCTAAAGAGATTTATTTAGTAGATATTCTTGAAGGTATTCCCGAAGGAAAAGCATTGGACATGTATGAATCAATGCCAATCAGGGAATCCGATTCGACAATTTTTGGTACAAGCAACTATGAATTGACAAAAGATTCTGATATAGTAATTCAAACAGCCGGACTTGCACGTAAACCGGGTATGAGCCGCGATGATTTGCTTGTTGCTAATGCAAATATCGTTTCTTCATGCATTAAAAGCGCTTTCAAGTATTCACCGAATGCTTACTATATAATTGTTTCCAATCCACTCGACGTTATGACTTATGTGTCTTTGAAAATTACAGGTCTTCCAAGACATAAAGTTTTTGGTATGGCAGGTATTTTGGACACAGCACGCTATCGTTCATTTATTTCGATGGCAACAGGCTATTCGATGCAAGACATTCAGGCATTGATTCTTGGCGGTCATGGCGATACAATGGTACCGCTTCCGAGATTTACTACAGTCGCTGGAATTCCATTGATGGACATTCTTCCTGCAGACAAAATTGACGAAATCGTAAAAAGAACTGCCGGCGGCGGCGGCGAAATCGTTAAGTATTTGAAAACAGGAAGTGCATACTATGCACCTGCAGCAGCTGCTGTACAGATGGTTGAATCTATTGTTAAAGACCAAAAGAGGATTCTTCCATGCTCAGTCATGCTCGAAGGAGAATACGGTTATAAAGATATGGTTCTCGGAGTTCCTGCCGTTTTGGGCAAAAATGGAGTCGAGAAACTTATTGAGCTGAAGTTGAACGACGACGAAAAAGCATTGCTCAAGAATTCTGCCGACCACGTAGTAGAAACAAACAATGAAGCAATGGCTTTGATAAAATTATAGTGCTTTAGTTCTATAGTTTTGTAGTATTTTTAGTAAAGCCGTCTCCGGGAGGGGGCGGCTTTTTGTTTGTTACGTATCAAACTTACAACACATTATATACAAAGTGAAAAAAAATTTGGAAAATTGAAAAATATTATAATCATTTGATTTTTTTGAATATATTTGTATTTACAAGTTAAAATATAATTGATTCATTTCTCTGATTTTTATTGAAGAAGCACGGTTTGGAACAGACAAAGGGCAATTACAGATAAGAGAAACAGCATTTTTTGACATCAGAAAAAAAATAAAATATATAAACATAAATTAATTTGTTCTATAATTTTTTAGGAGGTCATTATGAAAAAGTTTCTATACAAAATAATAATAATCACAGCAGTATTATTAAGCTCATTTATTTTTAACAATTCTAATCTATTTGGTATAACAGTAACTGTTAATTTTGTTAATAGCCAGAATCAGGGTATTCCGGATATTGCAGTTGAGTATTATAATTTTAGTGATGGCTGGCAGACATTTGGGATAACTGATGAAAATGGAATTTGTATAAAAGATATATCTGGTGGTTATCGGCATTTTAGAATAGATTATAATAATAGCCGAGAAATCAAATATCTGAATATCACAGATAATACATTAGTTAACTTTAAGACAATATTATGTGTTGTAAAACTCTTTGATTATAATGGTAATCCGCTGGATACCGGTAAGGTTTTTTTTGGAGGAATTAGCTGGACATCTTTGGGTTTAACTGAAAATGGGACATCACAGAGTGTCGAGTTGCTCCCGGGCACATACCAATTCAAAATGGTTTATAACAACTCATCTTCGGCTAAAAAAATTAATATTATGCAAACTCCGGAGGTTATCTTCAAAACAACCCTGGTAGCAGTAAAACTAGAGGATTATATTGGTAATCCACTTGATGGCGGGATTGCATCAATTCTTAGTAGTATTCCACTCGGAACTACGATTAATGGACAAACAGAACCTAAAGAAGTATTAGCTGGCAAGCTCACATTTGTGATGAAATACTTAAATTCTGTCACATATCTTGATCAAGATATTAGTATTGATCCTGATGTTAAATTTAAAACAACACTTGCAAAAGTTAGATTAAAAGACCATTTGGGTAATCCACTTGATATTGGAATGGCATCATTTTATAATAGTTCAAATCAATGGGCAATAATTGGTCCAACTCTAAATGGTGAGACTGACCCTATTGAACTTTTAGCTGGTCAAATAAGATTTCAGGTTGAAGTAAATGGCTCAATTAAACAAATATATCAAGATTTATCACAAAACAACATTGTTGAATTTAATACCGTCTCTTTGAATATAAAACTCAACAATCACTTAGATCAATCACTTGATGGAGGAAATATTGAAATTGTGTCATTTAAATATGGATGTCCTCAAGCAGCCGACAAATTGGTTGAATTAGGGAGCACAGAACAAGGACAGCTTCTTTGTGAATTGTTTCCTGGAAATTATAGTGTTAGAGTTCCCTATTCAAATGGATCACAATTAAAAAATATTGAGGTTCAGACAAATACAGAGCTTATATTTAAAACAGTTCTTGTGAACATAATATTTAAAAATGAGAACGGACATTTATTAGATGGAGGAACTGTAGAATACTATTATTATTATTCATCTAATTGGAAAACAATAGGTACTACATCAGGTGGTATGGTATCCGAAGAAATATTATCAGGGACATGTTATAAATTTAGATTAACATATAATAACATAGTACATGAGACAGATTTTACAACAATAAACAATAATCAACAACAAAATATTTATTTCCAACTTAATAAATCACCAATATTGCCTCAAGTTTTATTCTTTGATGATTTTGAGAATGGTATGACACAGTGGGTTCATCCGGGTAATATGATTATTACATCAGAACAATCGTCATCGCCAACACATAGCAAGAGTTTTAAATCGATAGGAGATTGTGGGGATGCTTTCAGCGAATTTATTGAAGTAATTCCCAACAAAAAATATTATATGCATGTGGATTACATGACAACTGGTGGAGGTGTATATCTTGGTTATATGACTTATACGAGTGAAAGAAAATTTCAAAGATCGGAATGGATATTTGGTGATGGAAGCTGGACTTGTTTTAGCCGCTGGGATTATAATTATTATGACCGAGACCCGGAAGATTTAAATATTTGGAAAAACTATGTTCAGGAATTCACTGTTCCTTCAAGTGTTAGGTACATTCAAATAACCGATGAACATTATTGGAGATTAACAACTAATGGTTCGTATTGTAAAGTATATCTTGACAACCTTGAGGTATCAACAATTCCTTTTATCGATTCATTAAAAGTAACAGCTTCTGCTTTACCGATTCTTTGCAATGGTGAATCAACAAATGTAACGGTAACGGCAACGGGTGGACAAGCACCCTATACCGGAACTGGCACTTTCCAGCGAAATGCCGGTGAATATACTTTTACGGTAACTGATGCTTATAATAACACAGCTACGGCAACAATCAATATATCAGAGCCCGAACCGTTGAGTGTACAAATTATTGACACTCCAATCCAATGTGCAGAT
>CAZEHW010000039.1:12738-18833 GCA_964511865.1 uncultured Hyphomicrobiales bacterium
CTGCTAACGGTGGGACTGCGCCTTATTTGGGTTGTGGTACGTTTGAGCTCGGAGTAGGTTCACATACATTTACAATAATTGATGTAAATGGGTGTACTGCTTCAAGTTCAATTGAAATACATTATAGTGATACCGAAGCCCCAACTATTGTTACAAATGAGATGACATCAGTTACTTTATCAAACGGAGTAGCAAATATAACACCTGAAATGATTGACAACGGCAGTTATGATAATTGCGGTATAAAATCAATGAGTGTGTATCCTAGTATATTCAATTGTGATAATATTGGTGAGAATGAAGTATTATTTACTGTTACTGATATTAATGGGAACAGTTCTAGTAGTAATGCGATCGTAAATGTAATTGGGTCAATTCCATCTCCTGAAATTACAGTCAATCCTGTTTATACAGTTGATCCCGGAGGTGAAACAAATACCATTTATCTTGGATACGGACCACAGGAAGTAACTTTATCTGCATCAGGTGGACTTTCATATAACTGGTATTCATATCCTGAAGGATTTACCGGTAGTACTTCTTCAGTTGAAATATCACCCGAAGTGCCAACGACTTATTATGTTGAAGTAACAAATGAATATGGATGTACTGCAACAGTTAGTCAATTTATTAATGTTGTGGAGTTGAGAGATTCAAAGAACAGAATAGCTATTTGTATGCCGAATGGAAAAACACAATACCTTCCAGTACCTGCTATAGAGGCTCAACTCAGAAGAGGAGCCACTTTGGGTCCTTGTCCGGAGTACTCATCACCTCAACCAAGCAACTCCGGATTTACAAGCTATGAATTATCCTTAGAGCAGAACTATCCTAATCCATTTGATAGTAAGACTACGATAAATTATTCCTTGCCCGTAAAAGGTATTGTGATATTAAAAGTTTTTGATATTTTCGGTAAAGAAATTATGATTCTATGTAATGGGATTCAGTCGGCAGGTAAACACGAAGTAGGTTTTGAAAACAACAATCTTGCTTCAGGAACTTATCTTTATATGCTTAAATACAATGGTGCAACTTTAATAAAGCAGATGAAGATAATAAAATAAGCAGAAACATTTAAAATAAAAAGCCGCTTCCCTAAAAGGGGCGGCTTTTTCAATTTAATGATTGATTAATATTCATACAATAATTTCATTTGCCTCATAAATATTGGTTACAAAATTGGATTCAAAAAATCACCTTAATGAAATAATTGCTAATAACTTTATCTTCAAATTCATTCTACATTCTACATTTTACATTATTAACTTCCCTTCAGTCTTCTGACTTCGGTCTTCTGTCTTCTGTTAAATAACAATCTCCCCAATTGCAATTTTTTGCAATACTTCAGGAAAAAGGATATGCTCTTGTTCGAGGACTCGCTCAGCAAGAATCTCCACAGTATCTCCGGAAAGTACAGGAACCTTTTTTTGTCCGAGGATTCTTCCTCTGTCGTAGTATTCATCAACTAAATGAATAGTCGGTCCTGTAAATTTTTCTCCGGCTTTGATAACTGCTTCATGAACATAATTCCCGAACATTCCCTTACCTCCATATTTTGGTAACAAGGCAGGGTGTATGTTAAGTATTCTTCCTCTGAATTTGTTGATTACTGACTTTCCAAGCTTTTTCATATATCCGGCTAAAATCACAGTATCAACATCATGTTTCAAAAATTTTTCGATTATTACTCTGTCAAGTTCTTTTGGGTCAGGATATTTTGCTGATGAAATATGATAATAAGGAACGCCTTCTTTTTGAGCACGTTCTAAAGCTTTTGAACCGGAATTATTAGAAATTACACAAGATGGTTTTGCATCAAGTTTACCGCTTTTACAAGCATCAATGATTGATTGCATATTACTCCCACCATGCGATGCAAGAAAACCTAAAAATAATTTTGGCATATATAGCTATTCGTTTTGTTTCTTGAATTCTTCTGAAATGATTTCAATATTTTTCTTTATACTTTCAAATATGTCATGTTCAAACTGTCCATTTGATTCCCAGAAGTGTACTCTGTTGGTAACATAATGTTCTAAGCCGCTTAAAGAACTGCTGAGGAGAATATATACCTTGTCATCAGGTTGTTCTGTGATAACGAACTTGTATTGCATTCTGCCGTTACGCCATGCACCACCCCTTATAAATGGCATCTTATAGCTTTTTTCGGTTAATTTAATAAATGTTGAATCACCTTCAACAAAAACACAAAAGTCCGATTTAATAATCCATCTCAACCAACCATCCTCATTGTCGGTTTTCTCTTTCATCTGAACAATTGCACAGCTAACATCTTCTAAAGATTTTTGTACAGCTTTTGCAACAACCTCTATTGGTGCTGAGAAGGTTTCCTCGTATTTTGGTTTATAAAACCTTAACGGGTCTAGTTCTTCATTCTGAACTTCCTCATCCTGAGCAAACAAATTACTGCTGAAAAATGTTAATCCCAGAGTTAAAAATATTACTAATAAATTTTTCATTTCCTACTCCCAAACATTAAGAAAACAAATTACAATTCTCTATATACGATATTTACAAAAAAAAATTCAATTTGTCAAATATTTTTTAAATAATTGAGCAATATTTATTAAAATTCAAGCTTATTTACTGTTTTTTATGGTCAGATTGTAATGAAAAGTAGTTCTGAGCAACCCCCTCGCCCGAAATCTTTCCTTAAAATATATTAAATTCAATGAAGGAGTCATAGGGTCTTCTGCAGATGTATCCTGTGAAACTCCAATATCAACCCATTCATATCCATTTTCAATTGACCACTTTGTAACTTCGTGCATGACCAAATAAATTGGTCTTAAATGTTCATATTCATACAATAGCATATTATAAAAACAAAGACTTACCTTATTATTCGCAAGAAACAGCAGAGAACCTGCAATAGGCTTGTCATTATAATAAACCATGAAGAGTTTGAGACTTTCAGGCATTAGTTCTCTCAGTTTCAACATATCTTCTAATGTATGAGTTGGCTTAATATTATGCCTTGCCTTATTTTCAATTAAAATCCGGTTAAAAGAAGTATAATCATCACTTTCACGAATTGTAAGCTTTTTTTCCCGTAAAATTTTATGTATGGATTTTCTTGCAGTCTTATCAAAGTATTCAAGAAAGTCCTTTCCTATATTCAAATCAATAGCATGGGAAATATAATGATATTCAAAATCGAACCTTCGGTATAACATAGAATATTCAATATGCTGATTGTAAACTTTATTATAAATAATCGGAGGAGGAATTAAATATAAATCACTCAATCCTTTTTCTTTTGCATACTCTATTAATTTATCAATCAACTCCAATGACAAGCTGTAAGGGACATCCTTTGTTACAATAGAACCATAACTTGCACCCACGGGAGACCAGAAAACCTTGTTATTATCAGATAATCCTCCGGGTAGTACAGCAATTAGTTCTCCATTCCTCCTGAACATTATATGATGAAAATTAAATTTTCCGGGAGTATGATAATCAAGAAAAACTTGTTTGTGGAATATCGTTCCATTGTTTGAGTTTTCTACAAAATCATCCCACTCGGATTTATATTTATCATCATATTCCTGAATTATTATATCGCTCATATATCATACTTTGTTATCAAAAAATAAAATACAAAGTTAAGTATAAGTTTTGTAAAAGAAAATTTTATAAAAGTACTGAATATCGAAATTCCTGAGAAATATATCTAATATCTCAAATAAAAGTTTATCTAAACTTAAGTTAAATGAATTTACAACGGTATATTCCCATGCTTCTTCGGTGGATTTTTATCCACTTTATTCTCTAATAAATTGAATCCCTCGATTAATCGCATCCTTGTGTATTTCGGCTCGATGACATCGTCAATGTATCCATAAGATGCGGCTATGTATGGATTCGCAAACTTCTCGTTGAATTCATCAATTAATTCATTCTGTCTTGAGAGTGGGTTATCGGCAGAATCTATTTCTCTTTTGAAAATAATCTCGACTGCTCCCTTTGCACCCATAACTGCAAGTTCTGCTGTAGGCCATGCAAAATTCAAATCACCCCTAACGTGCTTACTGTTCATAACGTCATAAGCACCACCATAAGCTTTGCGTGTAATTACAGTTATTTTCGGAACTGTTGCTTCGCAGTAAGCATAAAGCAATTTCGCACCATTCGCTATAATGCCTCCCCATTCCTGATGCGAACCCGGTAAAAAACCGGGAACATCTTCAAATGTTAAAATCGGAATATTAAATGCATCGCAAAATCTTATGAACCTTGCTCCCTTCTTTGATGAATCTATATCCAAACATCCGGCAAGAACCATCGGTTGATTGGCTATTACTCCTATTGAACGCCCGCCCAATCGAATGAAACCTACAATAATATTTTGTGCAAAATCTTTGTGGACTTCGAGGAATTCTCCCTTGTCAGCAATTTTTGTAATGACTTCCTTCATATCATAAGGTTGATTCGGATTCGCAGGAATAATATAATTCAATTCCTCATCAATTCTGTCTGTAGGGTCATCGTTCTGATAAAACGGCGGGTCGTCAGTATTGTTTGGAGGTATATAACTCATTAACCTTTTAACAAGTTCTATTGCTTCCATATCATTTTCGGCAGTGAAGTGAGCAACACCGCTTTTGCTTGCATGAGTAACGGCACCACCTAATTCTTCCGATGTCAGTTCTTCATGCGTTACAGTCTTTACAACTTTCGGACCGGTTACGAACATATAAGATGTTTTCTTAACCATGATAATAAAATCCGTAATAGCAGGAGAGTAAACAGCACCGCCTGCACAAGGTCCCATAATCACCGAAATCTGCGGAATCACACCCGAACACAATGTATTTTGCAAAAATATATCTGCATAAGCACCAAGCGAAATCACTCCTTCCTGAACTCTTGCACCACCGGAATCATTCAATCCGATAACAGGACAGCCGTTCTTCTTAGCCATTTCCATTATCTTCACAATTTTCCTGCCATGCTCTGCCGCTAAACTTCCGCCAAGCACAGTAAAATCCTGTGAAAAAACAAAAACTTTTTCTCCGTTCAAATTTCCGAAGCCGGTAATAACGCCATCGCCGAAATAAACTTCCTTGTCCAAACCGAACTGAGTAGAATGGTGATGTGCCAGCATATCAATTTCACGAAAACTCCCGCTGTCGAGCATTAACTCGATTCTTTCTCTTGCCGTAAGTTTACCTTTTGCATGTTGAGCATCAATTCTTTTTTTGCCGCCGCCTAAAAGAGCTTTGTCTTTCAGCTTATTCATCACATCAATTTTTTTATCAATCGCATCCTTTTGTTGATTATCCATGTCGAACCTGATTCTTTTTAAAAATTACAAAATAGAAAACATATTAAACTTAATTAACTAACAATTTCTTCAATCTTAACACAACAATTTCATCACCTAAACAAGGAGTCTCAGATTTCTTCCAATCGAGTTTAACAGCAAGTGGTAGAGTGTCTTTCTCAAAATTTATTTCACAATCCTTCGGTAATTCCCAAAATCTATAAGTTGAGTCATCAATGTCAATAAACCAACCACCACAACACATACATTCACGCATATCATACCCTATGATTAAAGCTTCAGTTTTATATAAACCGGGATTCGATGTTGTATTATCTTCGCATCCGGATATTAAATAAAACATTAAACTGATTAAGATGAATTTTTTCATATACTTTTTTTAAAATTTCCTAATTATCTTCCAATAATAGTTTTTCAGTGTCCATTGACATTATAAATATTTCAAAAATTTCGCATTTCATAAAAATTACTAATGACTGAAAAATATAAACTTCTTTACAAACTTTATAAACTTTCTACTATCTCCAAAAGCACCGCATCCTTTTCGACCGCCTGCCCTTCCCTGACTTTTATAAATTTTACAATGCCGTCAATCGGAGACTGCAAAGCATTTTCCATTTTCATGGCTTCTATAATTACTATTTTATCACCCATTGTGACTTGCTGACCTTCTTCCACCATGATCTTAATAACCAACCCGGGCATAGGTGCTTTAATAACTCCGGCACCATTAGTTTTCCCGCTTCCGGTTTGTTTCAAATATTGGCTTAGCAGTTTTTTT
>CAZEHW010000040.1:0-18671 GCA_964511865.1 uncultured Hyphomicrobiales bacterium
CACCGAGAATAGAAGGGAAACTTGTGTTTGCAGGGAAATATGCATGGAAGCGAGGATGTTGCCAATGCGTTATACCGGGCATGATTATTTTTTCAAAGTCTTCCAATATCATTTGAAAATCCTCTGTCTCTTCGGGAGCAAAATCCGGCAATTGTTCAAATATTTCTCTTGGCTTGACCTGAGATTTTACCGGATATTTTTCAATATCGTCATAGTAATCGGCAATTCTGTCTGCCAACTGATGTGCATATTTTCTAAAATCTTTGTTGTCCATATTATTATATAATTATTCCTGAATTTAATTATGTACTAAATTACAAATGAAGGCTTTAAGTAACAAAATAAATTCATGTTATTTAATAAAATTAAAAAAAAATGGACGGGTGATTTTGGATGCGTATAAGGGGATAATAAAATTTTAAATTAATATTAACGTTTAATAACAAAAATTAAATATTAAATTAGAATGAAATAAAAATAATGAGAGTTATCATATTATTGATTTTGATTGCATTAATTAACTATGCTTGTGAAAAAAATGCAGTTAGTCCGGAAAACAAAATCATCCAACTTGATTTAAATGTTAAAAATGTATCAATAAATGTGAAAAATATTAAATGCAAGGTCTACAAAACAAGCTTTGAGAAATCTGATTACTGGCCCCAATATAATCACGATGATAAAGACACTGTAATTGAAATTAGTTCCTTGAATCTGCAATTTTCAACTGAAAACGATACGATAGTAACAACTTCAAATACAATAAATTTTAAGTACAATATTTATAAAAACGAAGGTCCGAGTACATCTTCTACTAAAAGAAATTTAAGCATTGAATTTGATTTTACAAAGAAATTGATTACTAGTCTTAAAGCATCTATTGCAAGTTCTTCCAGTTATGGTCCGGGTTCATGGTCGGATCATGACCAGAGAAGTGAAAGCAACTCAAAATCCGTGAAATTGACAAACCTTCCTTATATTGTTGATTCAAATGGGAACATTTCAGTTAAAATTACTTCGTTTTATGTTCAAGGTTACCTGCAAAAAATTAATTTCGGTAATAATTATTATAATTATGACTGGGACATGAATTATTCGTCAACATCATCAAATTCAAAACAGTTTTTAAATATTGTTGAAATTCCTGATTCTGCAGAAATAAAAATTAATATAAATAAATAAGCCGGCTCATAGAACCGGCTTGTATAACCTTCATTCGTAATTCGTAAACTAAAAATTCTTAATTGATTTACTCCGGCTTCCAATCGGGAATTCTCCCGGGTGTCCATGGTGCTTTTACGTCCTGTAATTTTTGCTCGAGAGATTTCAAATCAACGTCGAGTTTTCTCAATTTATCGAGCTCGGGAACAAACTCATCACCAATTATCGAATATGCCTGTTTTGCTGTTTGAGTGGGTTCCGAAGAAGACCATGCTACCGAATAAATCATATGCCACATTCTGTCTTTTATCGAAGGTGGCTGGTTTTCATTTCTTTTCGATAATGAAGGGTTTCCGTTAAGTTTGACTTTTATCTCTTCCAGCTTTAACTCAAATTCTCTGATTTTTTGGAAATTCTCGTTAGCAATCTCAGGAGTATTTTGCAATGCTACTTTTATAAGTTCAATTCTTTCGTTGAATTCATTGATGCTGTTGTCGGTACCCAAAATTGCCTGCTGCATTCTGTTAATCTTATTATGAAATTCTGCTAATGCTTTTTCATCTTTTGCCGGTAGCACAGAATTTTTCAATCTATTAACATTAAACTGAACCGATTCGCTCAGCTTATCAATTTTTCCATTAATACTTTTGTAAACAGCTACATTATATTTTCCGGGAAGTACAGGGAAATCGCTGTGTTTTTCTGTTTTCGTATTTTTACTCACCGGTGCCTTGCTTGCAGAACATAAATCCCATGATATCCTGTTAATTCCTTTCTTGGGAGATTCAATTAATCTACGAAGAATATTTCCTGCTTCATCCGAAATTTCAAAAATAAGATAAGCTCCTTCTTCAAGGTCTTCTTCTCTAAGCTCCTCTTGAGATGGATATTGGTAAGGTTTCTTATCTTTTTCAATTTTCTCCTCATTTTCTTTGCGAATATCTTTTTTGGATTTAAAAGTTTCTTTCAGGTAATAGGTAAATATTGCACCGTACTCAGGATTTTTTGCTCTGTAAAAATCAGAACCCCGTTGGTCTTTATTCCTCGAATCATCCTGATGGAAATGCAAAGCGTCTTTGATTGAGAATAAATGGAAATCCTTATCTAAAATTTCCTTTGTTGTTTCTCTTAACGGAGAATAGTTGTCAAGAATATAAATGCCTCTACCGAAAGTACCGGCAACAAGGTCATTCTCACGTTTTTGAATTTCCAAATCCCTTACTGCAATTGGAGGCATACCTGAATTTAGCTTCAGCCATTTTTTTCCGCCATCCATTGAGAAATACAATGCAAATTCAGTTCCGACAAACAACAAATTCGGATTTATGTTATCTTCATAAATCGTCCAGACCGGTTCGTCTTCAGGCAGATTCCCATTAATAGATGTCCATGTTTTTCCTTTATCATTGCTCTTTACGACATAAGGTTTGAAATCATTTCTTTTATGATTGTTGAATGTAGCATAAATTACATTTGCATCATGTTGGGACGGGAAGATGTCACTGACATAAGTTGTCTCGGGGACAGTCCCGATTTTCTCGGTCTTTTTCCATGTATTTCCTCCATCTTCACTGATTTGGATTAAACCGTCATCAGTTCCGACACAAAGCAGTCCTTCTGTTACCGGCGATTCAGCAAGAGCTACGATATTGCCGTATAATGAAGTTGAAGCATTTTTTGCAATGGCTTCCGGATTCCAAACCTTTCCCATTATCTCAAGTTGATTTCTGTCAATTTGCCTGGACAAATCAGGGCTGACAGCATTCCACGAATTTCCCATATCATCGCTTTTGTACAAGCGATTGCAAGCAAAATACAATCTTGTATTTTTGTGTGGGCTGATAATTAAAGGAGAATCCCAGTTCCAGCGATGTTCTTCACCTTTTTCGGGCTGTGGTTGAATGTATGTAAGCTGTCCGCTTTTTCGGTCGTATCTCAACAAATTTCCATACTGCCATTGGCAATATATGATGTCAGGATTTTGTGGGTCTGAACGTGCCTGATAGCCGTCTCCACCTACCAACTGAAACCAGTCGTCATTTAAGATACCACCAATATTTGTTGTTCTCGATGGACCTCCCCATGTATTATTATCCTGAGTACCACCGTAAACATAGTAAAATGGTTCGGTATTGTCAGCTGATATCCTGTAAAATTGTGTTACGGGTAGATTCCCGAAATGATGCCAGTTTACCTCGTCAAAAGTTTCGTATAATCCGCCGTCACCACCTATTCTAAGGTGATTAGTATTATTAGGGTCTATCCACAAAGCATGGTCATCAACATGCCTGCTTTTGTTTCCTAAAGATTTAAATGTCTTACCCCCATCAACTGATACCTGAGTTACAGTTTCTAAAGAATAAATTTTATTTTCATCAACAGGGTCACAAACCAATTCCTGATAGTATTGGGAACTACCGGGATTATAACTGCTTGCCTTGAACCACGAAGCACCTCTGTTTGTTGATTTGTAACAGCCACCGGATTCATCACTTTCAACCAAAGCCCAGATGTAATCAGGATTAACAGGTGAAATAGCCAATCCAATCCTGCCAAGTTCTCCGCCGGGGAATCCGTTTCCAACTTTCTCCCATGTTTTGCCGGCATCAGTTGAACGATGTAGAGCAGATTCAGGACCGCCATGAATTAATGTGAATACATGCCTTCTTCTCTGGTAAGCGGCGGCGAAGATAACATCAGGATTTCGGGGGTCAATAATGATATCCGATACTCCTGTATTTTCGCTAATCTCAAGAACTTTATTCCAAGTTTTTCCACCATCTTCAGTCTTGTATAAACCTCTATCGCCTCCGGGACCCCATAAAGGTCCAAAAGCAGCTGCGTATACTACATCTGAGTTTCTTGGGTCAACAATAATCTTACCAATATGTTTGGACTCCTTCAATCCCATGTTCTTCCATGATTTTCCCGCATCGGAAGATTTATAAATTCCATCACCATAAGAGACACTTCTTTGGCTGTTGTTCTCGCCTGTACCAATCCAAACAACATTGTAATTGTTAGGGTCAATTGTAACACAGCCAATTGAAAATGATTTCTGTCCATCGAAAATTGGGTCAAATGTAACTCCTGAATTTGTTGTCTTCCAAACACTACCGCAGGCAACAGTAACATAATAAATACTGCTGTTATCAGGTTGTACAGCTATATCTGAAATTCTCCCCGATGTTAAACCCGGTCCGACTAACCTGAATTTTAATCCGCTGAAAGTAGCGGAAGTTAATGTGTCTTTTGATTCTTTTGCATTTTTAGCTTCTTTTTTATCCAATGATAACAAGGGAGTGGTTAAAGTAAAGTATATTATGCAAATAAATAATGTAAATACTCTCATCATATTTCCTTAAATTAAATTTATTAAAATATTATTCTTTTCTAAACATTTATAATTTTGAAACTTTTAACTTATGTAATTTTTTTTAATAACAAAAATATTTTTAGTGTTTATACCGACAACATATAAAGAAATAAAGCAATTAGGATGGGAGAAACTTGATGTAATCCTGATTTCCGGCGATGTTTATATTGATTGTTATTATGACGGTTCTGCTTTATTGGGGAAACTGCTGATGTCTAAAGGTTATAAAGTCGGAATTATTTCTCAACCTGATATTTCCAATTCAGATGACATAACCCGTCTTGGTGAGCCTTCTTTATTTTGGGGAGTGTCAGCCGGATGTGTTGATTCGATGGTTGCAAATTACACAGCTTTGCAAAAGAAAAAAAGAAGCGATGACCTTACACCGGGAGATATAAACAACAGAAGACCTGACAGGGCTGTAATAAAATATACAAATCTCATCAGGCAGAATTTCAAAAATACCAAACCGATAATAATTGGTGGAATTGAAGCAAGTTTAAGGAGAATTGCTCATTATGATTACTGGACTGATTCAATTCGAAAAAGTATTTTATTTGATTCAAAAGCTGATTATCTGATTTATGGTATGGCTGAAAAAACAATTCTTGAAGTTGCCGATAATTTGAAACATGGCAGAGAACTCAATTCAATAAGAAGTTTGTGCTATGTGTCGAAAAATGCAGTTGACAATTATCTTGAATTGCCCTCATTCGATGAGGTTAAAAATGATAAGTTAAAGTTTATTGATATGTTCCATAAGTTTTATCAGAATAATGACCCACTGAATGCTATTGGGCTTTGCCAAAAACATGATACAAGGTATTTAATCCAAAATCCTCCTAATTATTATTTATCCCAAAAAGAGCTTGATGATATTTACGGACTTGAGTTTGAAAGAGACGTCCATCCATTCTACAAAAAGCACGGAAAGGTCAAAGCATTGGAAACAATTCAATTTTCTATTAACTCACATCGCGGTTGTTACGGAGAATGTAACTTCTGTGCAATAGCTGTTCATCAGGGTAGAACTATAAGGAGCAGAAGCAGAAAATCTGTAATAAAATAAGCTAAAGCAATGACCAAGCACAGGGATTTCAAAGGAATAATCAGCGATTTAGGGGGACCGACAGCCAATATGTTTGATAACAAATGCAAGTTACAATCCACAAAAGGCAGTTGCAAAGATAAACGTTGTATGCTTCCCGAAAGGTGCACTGCAATGAATATTAATCATACAAGCCAGATTGATATTCTTAATGAAATACAAAATATTCCCGGTGTCAGAAAAGTTTTTATCGGCTCCGGTTTAAGATATGATTTGATAATTGAAGACCGTAAGGCAGGGGAGAGGTATTTATTTAATCTTGTTAAAGACCATGTTTCAGGTCAGTTGAAAATCGCACCGGAACATATGCAAGATAAAGTTTTAGTATTGATGGGTAAACCTTCGAATGATAAGTTACTGGAGTTCAGAAAGAAGTTTAATGAACTTAGCAAGAATGCAGGGAAGAAGCAATATCTGACTTATTACCTCATTGCCTCACACCCGGGGTGTGAGCAATATGACATGGAAGAACTAAAACATTTTGTACAAAAGGAACTTCAATTAAATCCGGAGCAGATGCAGGTTTTCACTCCAACACCTTCGACATATTCGACATTGATGTATTACACAGAATTAGACCCATACACACTCGAACCAATTTTTGTTGAGAAAGGACTTAAGGGGAAGAGGAAGCAGTTGACTTAAAAATATACTCCCAAAGATAATGTAAAGTAGGATTTAGTTTCTTCATTGCTGACTTTTCCAATGAAATTTGAAATATTATATTTTGCTTCAAGATTCAACATAAGCAATTTTAAATCGAGGTCAACTCCGGCACCTAAACCAAAACCGACACGGTTGTCGGTGGGTAATTCTTCTATCGAAATAGGAACACCTTCGTAATCAACATCCACGGAATTATGAATGTAATTATATGCAAGTTCTCCCGTTCCATAAACTCCAATTGTTGAATTGATAATATAATAATTCATACCAACCGTAATAGGAATAATGTTTTGTGTTGTTTTTAAGATAGCTAATGTGTCACCTGATACCGGGTCTGTTACATCTATTGTTGACTGAGGAAATTTATGCCATGCAGCACTTCCGGTAAATGAGAAATTGTCAGAAAGGGAAAATCTCATCTTACCTCCAATATGATACCCTAAAGAGGCAGCTTCTCTTAACCATTTGCCTGATTCCAATCCTTTTAAATTTAAGCTTGAATTATTAATATTGTTGATTTCATCATTTGGAGTTGACAATCCTGCAAAGAAACCAAAATTAGTTTCTGCTTTCAATATTTGATTTGAGATAAGCAGAGAAAAACAAATAAAAAGTAAACTAAAAATCTTTTTCATAATATCCCTATAACTAATTATTTAAATAAATGCTTAAACGATATTTTTTAAAATAAATTGCAAACAAAAACGATTTGATAACTAATATTAATTTATTAATTTTGTAGATGTAATTTATTCATTGGGGGGAAAAATGAAAAAAATAATTTATCTTAGTCTAGTAATTGCCATATTATCAGTTATTAACTTATTTGCACAGACCGAAAGAATAGTTCCAACATCTCTTGGAATTTATGCCGGAATGAATGTGAATATGCACTCACCTTCTTTTTTATATGACAATAACGGAACTGATATAAACTTCAATAACAGTGCAACCGGATTTGGTGGTGCTTTAGGTTTTACAGGTTTAATTCCTATAAGCAAAATGTTTGTAATTGCAGGGAAAATCGGGTATAATGGAGTTGGAGCTTCCTTAGAAAAAGACAACTATACTTTGGATGCAAGTTTGAATTATATCGAAATTTCACCGGAGTTGCAAATCCACAATTTGATTCCATTTGATGATTTCTATTTGATTGGTGGTCTTGAAACTGGCATCCCTTTATCACCGAAATATTCAATTACTAATACAATTGAAAATGAGAGTGTACCCGATGCTACTTTCAGACTTGCGGCAACTGTGGGTATAGGATATTTCTTTGAACTATCCCGTGGTGTCAATCTTACTCCTGAATTAACTTACAGACTGCCATTTTCTGATGTTTCGGGTAATGATAATTTTAACACTTGGAATGTCCCGCAGATTAGGTTAGCTGTTGCATTGACTTTTGCATTAACATCGCCACCCGAAAAAGTTGAACCAGCATCATCTTATTTCAATATCGGCTTCAAAGAAGTCAGATATTTCGATAATGAAGGGAATGCAAAACCACTCGATAGAATAAAAGTTGAAGAGGTGAAATATACTGAACAATTCCCGATAGTTCCGAGTATTTTTAATGATGAGAATACAGCAAAACCGGCGAACAGTTCACAGTTTTTGTATGCTAAATCTGATGCGGGTGAATTTGCAATCAGTTCCTTAGTACCAGATGCCTTAAGAATCAACCAAAGCACTCTGGATATTGTTGGAACAAGGATGAATGAAAATCCTGATGCAGAATTAACCGTTACCGGTACTATAGATAACAAAGCAGAAATTAATAATACTGAATTAGCTATGCAAAGAGCCCAGTTTGTTAAAGATTATCTTGTAAATAATTATAAAATTGTTCCTGAAAAGATTAATGTCAGGGCTGTTGGTCTTCCTGAAAAACCGTCATCTCAAAAAGACCCTGACGGGATTGCTGAAAACAGAAGGGTGGAGCTAAGCAGTTCTAATCCGAAAATTTTGGCTCCTATTTTAATACAAAAAGATAATCAAACTTATGCCGACCCTAATGTCATTGAATTTGTTCCTTTTGCCGAATCTTCTGATTCTGTAATGGAATGGAAATTATCAGTAACACAAAAAGGAAGTGAGATAAGGTCTTTTGCAGGTGCAGGAAATCCTGAAATGGTTGACTGGATTATAATTCCAAATGAATTAGTGAAAAGCGAAATCCCGATTGAATATGTCTTATGGGCAAAGAACAGCAAAGAAGTCGAAAAAGAAGCCGCAGGTACTATTCCTGTTGATTACTATTCTTCGACTAAAAAGAAAACAGAAGAGTTGCCTGACAAAACTATTGCAAAATTCAGTTTGATATTGTTTGATTTCGATGATGACAAAATCTCGCAAAAAGATTTGGATATAATCAATACGGATATTTTGCCATTGATTAAGTTTAATTCAACTGTTAAGATATTTGGCTATACTGACCGGATTGGTGAAGAGAATTATAACAAAGGTCTTGCACAACGCAGAGCTATGGCTGTTAGAAAATATCTTGAATCGAAAGTCAAAACTGCTAAGTACGAATCCATAGGAGTATCAGAAAACTCTGCACCTTTTGATAATGATTTGCCTGTTGGCAGGCAATTGTCGAGAACAGTGCAGATACATATTATTTCACCGAGGTAAAAAACAGTAGAAAGTTTGTAAAGAATTAGAAAATAATTATTCACTGTTCAATATTCTGTCATCCTGAGCTTGTCGAAGGATGGGAAAAGTTGTGATACAAAACAGAAGTGAAGAATCCATAAACATAAAGCAATGGATTCTTCGCTCCGTTCTGGATGACGGTGGTCTTAGAATATAGAATATAGTTATAGATTCCTGCTTTCGCAGGAATGACAATCATCAACTCTCAACTTTCAACTCAAAACTTTTAAACGTTTGGTTCCCTTTCGATTTCATATCTTCTCTTCCATGCAAATAAATAGTAGAATGCAGGAATTACCACCAATGTCAAAGCTGTTGAACTTACCAGACCGCCTATGCTGACCAAACCCAATGCCTGCCTCATTTCGACCCCGGCATCGCCAATTCCTAATGCCATAGGCATCATTCCAAGTATTAAAGCGGCAGTTGACATAATAATAGGTTTTAATTTTGTCGGGCAAGCCGCCAGCAATGCTTCCTTTGGTCTCATCTTTTGTTCCCTTCGCAATTGATTTGTATAGTCGAGCATCAAAATGGCATTATTTACGACTATTCCTATCAGCATTATAATTGACATCAATGTTACAATGTTGAAATTCAAATCAAAATAATACAAAGTCAAAACCACACCGATTAATGCTAAAAGGACAGTAACCAATATGAAAACAGGTTGCAAAAAGCTTTCCAATAAAGCTGCGAGCAACATGTAAGTAAGCAAAACAGCGAGGAAAAATGTAAAAATCATATCTGCAAACATGTCATTCATCATTTTTGTAGAACCGCCCCATTTCCAACTGTAACCGGGAGGAAATTTCATTTCTTCCATTCTTTTGGTGATTTCTCCCGTTACGTTCGCCAAAGATATTTCGGGTGAGTTTGCACCTGTGAATTTTATTGCAGTATATTTATCCCTATGCATGATTGTACTGAAACTTTTGGAGAACTTAACATCAGCTACCTGAGATAATTTAAAAGTTCCCATCTGTGAAACAAGTGTAATATTCCCAATTTTTTCGGGTGTGTTTACGGATTCGTCATTTAAAGTTACCAAAACATCGTATTCGTCGTTGCCTTCCTCATATTTCGTTGAGACCAAACCTTCGATGGATGCCCTGACAGTCAAAGCCAAATCCATAGCTGTAAGTCCCGTTTCGGCAAGTTTGTCACGATATGGAGTAATTGTGATTTCGGGTTTTCCTTCCCGGGAAGAATTATCGAAATTTATAAATCCTTCTACACCTTGGAGTTTTCTAATTATATCTCCTTTGATTTTTTCCAGAGCAAACATATCTTGTCCCTGAATGAAAAACTCGATTGGGTCAGCACCTCCCATATCATTAGGAATTTGAACAAGTATTCTTGCATTGGGAATATCAGACAACTCTTTAGTGAAAATTGGAATCATATCGAGTAAACCGATATTTCTGTTTTTTACATCACATAGCTGTATAGTCATTGATGCTGTATTAGTTCCTTTATCTATATCGCTTTTTTTACCAAGATTTGTTAGGATAAAATCAACTTCCTTGTGTCGTTTTATTCTCTCTTCAATCGTATTTACTATTTTTGAAGTTTCTTCAAGATTATAACCGCCGGGAAGTTCAATTGTAACGCCTAATTTCCCGTTATCGAAGGTTGGCATGAATTCACCTCCAAGGTGAGGTCCGTAAATTATTCCGACAGCAATCAGTAAACCAAAAGATAAAAGTATTACAACAAAACTCATCCATCTGTTTTTCAATGATAATTTCAAGATAGTTGTGTAAAATCCCGACATTGTCTTTTCAAAATTGTCCACCCATTGTCCAAATTTTCCTCGCTTATTTTCTTTACTTAGCAAACGAGAAGCAAGCATTGGTGTAAGTGTAAATGACATAACAATAGACATAATCGTAGCAAACGAAGCGGCTAATGCTAATTCTGCCAAAAACAATCCTACCATTGATGTCATATTTGCTATTGGAAGGAACACTACCAAATTTGTCAATGTTGCGGCTAAAACAGCTACAGTTACTTCAGTTGTACCGTCAAATGATGCTCGTTTGTTTGACTTACCCATGGTTTTGTGCCTGAAAATATTTTCAAGTACGACAACTGAGTTTGCAACCAGAACTCCAACTGATACGGATAATCCCATCAACGACATCATGTTCAGGGACATATCGAACATTGAAAACATCAGGAATGAAGAGATAATTGAAGTTGGCATAGAAACAACAATGATAATTGTTGACCTTATATCACCTATAAACATTAATAATATTATGGAAGTGAAAATAACTCCAAGAATAATATTTCCAATGGTATCATCAACCGATGCTTTAATATAGATGGAATCATCATTTATCATTTCCAAACTGCAACCTTCAGGTAATGTTTTATTGATTTCAGGTAATTGTTCCTTTATCTTTTCGGAAATTTCTACGATATTGCCTTCCGGACTCTTTATGATGCCAAGATTTACGACATTCTCATCCTTAATTTTTGATTTATTATTAAAATAAATAGCTCGTTCACGAATTGTTTTTCCCCCGTCAACCACATTAGAAATATCGCTAAGTTTTTTGTATCCAAAGTAAGTAGGAATTTGTATATCTTTCAGTGTTTCCAAATCCGGAAATTTTCCTTCAAGACGTACAGAGAATTCCTGGTCTCCAAGTTTGAAGTAGCCACCGGGAATATCTTGATTTTGAACCATCAAAATTTGCATCAATTGTGGTAATGAAATTGAATTTTCAAAAACGGTTTTATTATCCAGATTAACCTGAACTTCTCTTTCGACACCACCTACGATGTTTACTTTTGCAACACCGGCAATTTGTGAAAATCTGTCTTTGAGTTGCTTGTTGGCAATTCTATGTAACTCCCTTGGGTCCGTATCTCCTCTTAAAACAATATTCATGAAAGGAAATGCGGCAAAATCAACTTTTTGAATCAAAGGACGTTCTGCATCATCTGGTAATTGATTCAATATTGCATCAATCTTATCCTTAACTTCCTGATTGGCTATATTGACATCTTTGCTAAGCTGAAATTCCATTATAATAATCGAAACACTTTCCATTGAATAAGATTCAATTCTCTCAATTTCACTAATCGTTGAAATTTCATCTTCAATTTTCTTAGTAATTTGTGTTTCAATTTCCTTGGGACCGGCTCCCGGATAGACAGTAGAAATGGATATAAACGGAATTTGTATATCCGGCATCTGATTTAAATTCAAATTAACATAACTTAGAGCTCCGAACAACAATAATACCAGCAATATCATTGTTGTCAGTACCGGGCGATTTATTGATAATTTTGCTAAAAACACTTTTAATCCTCTTTATTAATTTCTCAATGCTTGTTAATTCTTAATTACATTTACTTTCATTCCGTCATTCAACTGAGTTTTGCAACAATTGATTATTTTTTCTCCATCGCTTAATCCATTCAAAACCTCAACATTTAATCCATCTTCCATACCTGTTTCTATTTCTCTTCTTTCTGCCTTTCCGTTTTTTTCAAGAAAAACAAATTTTTTATCGTCTTCAAGAGTAATCAGATTTCTTGGTATAACCAATGCTTTTTGATTTGAATAAATATTTATAAATAAATCTGCGGTAGTACCACTTTTCAACTTTCTATTACCGTTAGAAAAATGAACATCAACAGGAAATGAGTGTGTTCTAGAGTCAAATGCAGGTGAGATTTCAGCAATTCTACCGATGAACTCTTCACCGTTATAGATAATTTTGGCAGGCATTCCCAACTTAATTAAATTGATTTCTTTTTCACTAACATTAATTGTAGCTTTAATTACATCAAGCTGGGCTACAGTGAATAAAGGTCTTGGCATACCTGGGTTAGCTACTGGTGGTATTTCTCCTTCCTTAACATAGATTTTAATAATTGTACCGCTAAAAGGTGCTTCAACGCGTATCATTTGCTTCATTGCTTCGAAATTTCTTTGACTGACATCATAATTCAGTTTTGCATTATCAAAATTTTGCTGGGAAGTTTCCCCGGCGTCCATAAGCTCTTTCATTCTTTTATATAGCTTTTCTGCATTTTCAAAAGCTGATTTTGCCTGTGTATATTGCAAAGTTGGTATATCTGTTGGAAATTCAATAATTGTTTTTCCTTCTTTAACAAAATCTCCGACTTTAGCATTGACTTTTTTAACATAATCACTTAGATTCGTTCCTTGTGTTGATTCCTTGATTCCTGACAATTTAGCAAAGTATGTCAGTTTTGTTTCAAATTTTTGCAAAGAAATGTTTTTAATTGTAACAGGTAAACCTTTTTCGCTCTGCAACTCTTCCATACTTTTTGATTTAACTTTTTCTTCTTTCATGCATCCTAATGTAATAAGGAATATCATAAAACTCATCAGTATCAATCCTGCTTTAATTCTGTTCGTGAACATCTTTTAAACTCCTGATTTATTATTTGTAATTTATTTTCTTTTATTTAATTGTGATTTTACTATATCTTTTGTGTCAATAGCACCTGTTAACTGATTTATATCCAGTTTTGCAGAGATATAATCATAAACCGCTTGAAGTTTGTTTGTCTTTGCTTGTCTCAATGCCATTTCAGCATTCTGTATATCAAGCTGTGTGCCTGTACCTTCACGATATTTAACATTTGCTATATCGTATGCTTTCTGTGCCAGTGTTATCGTTTTTTCATGAATATCTATTTGTGTTTCTACTTTCTTGATATTCAACAATTTAGATTTGATTTGTGTTACTAAAAATTCTTTCAATTGTCCAACCTGTTCTTCGGTTTGAAGAGAAGTTATTGTGGATTGCTGAACTTTTTCATTTGTTCTCAAACCATTGAAAAGATTTATCGAAAAATTAAGTCCAACTAATCCTGTATTGTATTTCATAAAATCCCATGTATCAGATTGTCCGCTTAAAGAATAACTGCCGAAAGCGGCTAAGGTAGGCCAGTATTCAGACCTGTCAAGTTCTATCATTTCTTCCTGAACTTGCCTTTGAATTTCAAATGTCCGTAAGTCATAATTTTTATTTAATGTTATATCAATTAGCTCGTTTTCAGAAGGAAGAGATAACTTTTCATAAACAATATCTCCCACTACGTCTATTTCTTCATTTTGCTGTAATCCTAGGACAATTTTTAAACCATTCTTTGTATCAGCCAGAGCATTGTCCAATTGCATTACAATTGGTCTCAGGTTTTCAACCTGTACTTCAGCTCTTAGTAAATCAAATTCTGAAACCATTCCCTGCTGGTTATAAGCACGTACATTTTTTAAATTATCCTCTGCGTTTACTAAGCTTTCTTTCATTATATCCAGCATTTTTCCTGTTAGCAGTACTCCATAGAAAGCCTTACTGACATTCGTAATAGTTTTTGCAACAGTACCATGTAAAGCTTCCTGTGACAAATTCAGAAAAATTTGTGAAGCTCCGATACCTTTGAGAACTGCCGAGTTGAAAAGAATCTGACTTACCTGTAACCTAGCTTCAAATGAATTAGCAAGGGTCATTGACAGGAGACTGTACTTTTCTTTATATGGTTCATTATAGCTAAAGGATATTGGGTCTCCACCATTAGGGTCAGGAATTAGAACACCTAATTGAGACATTGTCATAAGACTTGAATATGTCAATAGACTCTCAAAGTCAATGAAAGGTATTTTCGGTTTTTCCAAATAATGCATAAAATTTGCAGATAAATCTACTGTTGGTAATGCATAACCAAATGCCTCATCAACTTTTGCTTCTGCTTTTCTGACCTCCATTACCGCAATTTTTGTCTCAGTGTTGTTTTCCAAAGCAATTTCTATTGCCTGCTCTAAGGTTAATTCCCTTCCATTTACGTTAGCAGGATTAAACTGTGAGAAAATTAACAACATTACTACAAGTAATGCTTTCTTAAATATTTTATTATTCATAACACCCATAACAATATTTATTTTTAAATTTTTAATTTCTAATTCAACCATTAATTTTTAGATAATCAGTTCTCCCTTTTTCTGTCAAAGAGCCACTTAGTAGAACATCAATAATATTATTCAATGCTTCCTGATTTGTGAGAGGAAGCTCGGATAAAACTTCCGGGACTAAAATATTATGCAAAGAATTATAATAAATTAAGTAAAAAATATCTTTATTTTTAAAACAATATCTATTATCTAATAATACAAAAATATCTTTATTTATATTAGCTTTGATTATCCCCTTTTTAACACCTATAGAATGTAACTTTGTAAAATTACTTTTAATCTGTTTAGCTCTGAATTTTTCTATTTTACTCCACTGATCGGGAGCGAACTTTCTTATATCTTCAAAAAATTCTTTTGAAAACGTACACGATGTCTTAGACATGAGGTTCCAAAGTTTGCTGAGGTTTAGCAAAAAATCAGAACCCGGTACCCTTAATTCCATAATTATCTTGTTTACATTCAATTTTATTTCTTTTAAATCGCGGTCAACAATTTCTTCGAGCAGATATTCTTTTGACGAAAAATATTCGTATAAAGTCCTTTTACTTATACCTAATTTATTGGCAAGATACTGAGTGTTTACCTTACTGTAACCATTTTTAGTAAATGCAGTTCTTGCTTCGTTAAGAATTCTGTTTTTAATATCAATTTTTGTTTTTTCCACTGTAAACCTATAAAACTAAAATATTTTTTTTAGTACCTACAAAATTAAGAAAATATTTAGACTTAATTCCAAAAAATTCTATAACGTATAAATCCAATATTAAGTTTCAAATTCATTTTAGAAAATTAGTATTGTAAACTTTTTGTGTTTACTAATTGTTAATATTAATATAAATTAATTACATGGAATTAAAATTTTCTTTAATTTCAAAATTTAATGCTTGCTAATTTTTTTAAAAAGTTAGTGAGTACTTTATTATATATATAATTAAGGGTTCTAATACTATAATTAAATTTGGTATTAATTTTGTTAGTTCTATTTGAAATTTGAAAAAAATATAAAATATAAATGAGGTGTAATCATGAGAAAAATTTTCTTACTAAAAGCTATCATCTTGATTCTTGTTCTTATTTCTGAGAGCAATGCCGAAGATTTCTGGCTTAAAACCAAGGGACCATACGGAGCAAAAATCAGCAAGATAGCAGTAGATTCCAGCAATGGTTTTCTATACCTTGCAACCAAATCTGACGGTGTTTATAAAAGTACAAACAATGGACAGAGTTGGAATTCTATCAATGATGTCAGCAACATGCCTGCTCACGCATCTGTCAATAGTATTGCTGTCGGAAGTACAGGTACTTTATATGCCGCAACAGACTCTTTAGGCATTGTTAAGAAAATATCTAATCAAAGTTGGTCAAAAAAGACAATTACAAATAATCCGATAATTTATACCATTTACATCCTAAGCAATGGTGATATACTGGCTGGTACTAATATTTCAGCCATAGCCAAATCAACAAATGACGGCAATAACTGGAATTTGAATACTTCAGGATTAAGTACTGTTATAGATATTTTCGGGATAGTTCAGGCACAAAATGGACTTATTTTTATAGGGACAGATAAAGGAATTTACAAAAGCTCAAACGGAGGTCAGGATTGGTCAACATCAGATAATGCACCCGGTAAGGTAAATTGTTTTTGCCGTTCAACCGACGGTTTAGTACTTATGGCAGGTTCTGACAAGGGAATCTATGCAAGTACAAATAATGGTACAACATGGAATTCTCAAAATACCGGTTTACCTGCTAATACAAAAGTAATTTCATTAGCTTACCATAAAGACGGATATTTTATTGCAGGAACTGATGCTAACGGATTGTTTTACAGCAGTCCTTCAACTTATATCTGGAATGCATATAACACAGGTTTGGAAGCGAATAAAATCAGGGCTGTTGCTACTAATTTACAGGGAGATTTATTTGCAGGGACTAATTTTGCTTTTTATTCTGCCCCTGATAATACAAGTGGTTGGACATCTTCAAATACCGGTCTCGGTTTGAGGACTATAAACAGATTTTCATCATTGGCTAACAAAGCAGATGTTTTAGCGGCTACTGATTTAGGAATTTACAGAACTATTAACAGCGGTGATAGTTGGACACAGGTAAATAATGGTTTGGGTGATTTTCTGGATGTTTCCGCAATTGTGAGTGCCAGGAATGGGAACTTGATAGCAGGTACAAAAGGTGATGGTTTATACTTTTCAACCAACTTTGGTGATAGTTGGAGTAAATTAAATGACCCTAACTTTACAGCTACATATGTAACTACATTAGACACTAACTCAAAAGGTATTTTATGGGCTGGTACGAAAAATAAAGGTGTTTTTAAAAGCAATGATATAACGGGTATGTCATGGAGTCCTCCAAACGGTGATGGAATTGAAACAAAAGAAATCCTCTCATTTGTCGTTGGTGCTAATGATGTAACTTATGCAGGAACTGCCAATGATGGTTTATATAGAAAACCGGAAAACGAAACTCAATGGAAGAAGGTTGACCAAGGAATATTTGGGGTAGGTTTGAATACAGTTTTTGCTATGGCTTATACTGACATAGGAGTTGACGGAATAATTTATGCAACAACGAATAGCGGTATTAGAAGATCAAATAACAATTCATTAAGCTGGTTTTCTTCTCAGGGATCATTACTAGGTTCTGCAATAGCAATTACAGCCTGTGAAAACGGCTGGGTTCTTGTTGGAGTAAAGAATAGGACTGGTGTTAACATTGACTCAACTACTAAGAATGGTGATAACTGGACATTTGTTAACTCAAACAGCGGAATAAATAACTATGAAACACAAACCTTAGCAGTCAGTGGCCGCGGTTATATTTTTGCCGGTACAAAAGGTGGCGGTTGTTACAGGAGCTTGGAATCAACAAGCGGAAGGATTTTAAAAGTATTTACTGACCAACCTGATACTATAAAACTTCAACAGGGTGATAAAGTTGATTTTACAATTGATGTTGTTGACGGTGCCCAGACCCCTAATCAAATAGCGGGTACAACTGTAAAAGTTAATAATGATTTGGGATTGACTATTGGTGATCTAACTACTGATGCTTCAGGAAAAGCAACAACTCAAATTACCGTACCTCCTAATTTACCCGACGGAATATACAATATTAATTTTATTGCGTCAAAATTAAATTACCTTGAAAGTGAGATTAAAACTGTATATTTGGATGTCCAAAGACAAAAAATATTCCTTGAGATTACTCCTATGGCTGTAGTGTATAGGGCATGGTTACAGGATTATGAATTTGAAGTTTATGCTAAGAACAAAGTAGGAGATTCTCTGGAAGGTATAAAAATTTATGTTTTTGATAGCTTAACAAACCATCAGGAAACCTTAACAACAGATGCTAATGGTGAAGCATATTATAAAAATAAAGTGCCTGATAATCATCCTAAAAATAATTATAATATAATTTTTGTTGCCGAAGACCCAACAACATATTATTTTAATAGTGATACAACGATAAGAGTAGTCAATGTTGACAATAATGATATTCCTGTTCCCGGACCGCTTGAAGTTTTTGTCAATAATACTTATAAATATATCTTTAATGATGATACAAAAAAAAAAGCTTTTACATAATTTATATTGATTAATTTTATTCTAATAAAAAAATAAGCTATTATAAATGATCCAATATTAAGTAGAATAAATAATAGAACCTTTCTAAAGCAGTATGTATTTGATATAGTATAAAATAATGAA
>CAZEHW010000041.1:0-18488 GCA_964511865.1 uncultured Hyphomicrobiales bacterium
GCAGACAGCAGACAGCAGACAGCAGACAGCAGACAGCAGACAGCAGACAGCAGACGGCAGACGGCAGACGGCAGACGGCAGACGGTTTTTTCGATTATAGTAAACCGAGAATCGAATAGTAAAACAAATTATCCTTCGACAGGCTCAGGATGACAATTAAAGAAAACATTAAATAAAATATTTTTAAACATATAACGGAGTGCAAAATGAAACATTTTCCGGTCATAATTTTTTTAGTTGCTTTAGCAATTATTTTAAATCCTTTAACAACTCTTTCTCAGGAATCAGATGCAGTGCTTGGTATTTGGCTCACACAGGACAAGGATTCGAAGATTGAAATTTACAAAAAGAATAATGAATATCATGGTAAGATTGTATGGTTAAAAGAACCAAACAAAAATGGTAAACCGAAGGTTGACGATAAAAATCCCGATGCAAAAAAACAGGACAGACCAATTATGGGACTTGTTTTAATGACCCATTTTGAATATGATGAAGATTTTGTCTGGGAAGACGGAAGTATATACGACCCAAAAAATGGTAAAACATATAGCTGTAAGATGACTTTGAGTAAAGACAAAAACACTCTCGATGTTAGGGGATACATAGGAATTTCTCTTATTGGCAGAACAGCAATCTGGACGAGAAGCAAACTTGAAGAATAATGAATGCAAAAAAATATTTTGCTCCTTTGGAGAATGCATTTAAAAATAATGCATCTCCTGAAAATGCTATCCCTATGAAAAAATACATGAGGGAGCAATTCGATTATTTCGGTATCAAATCTCAACAAAGAGAAGAAATTTACAAAGCATTCCTCAAAGAATATGGTTTACCCGAATTGGGAAATCTTCATGAATATGTGCGGTATTTATGGGAAAAGCAACAAAGGGATTTCCAATATACAGCCATGTCTATTGTAGATAGATTAGTTATACAAGCTGATGAAAACCTGATTGACCTGCTCGAATACATGATTATCAATAAATCATGGTGGGATACAGTTGATTACATTGCCGCAAGACCTGTAGGAAATTACTTCATCAAATTTCCTAAGCAGATAAAACCAATTACTGAAAAGTGGATGTCATCAGGCAATATGTGGCTTCAACGAAGTGCATTGCTCTTTCAGTTGAAATACAAAAAAAACACAGACGAGAAATTACTTTATGATTACATCACTCGTTTAGCCGAACACAAGGACTTTTTCATTCGCAAAGCAATCGGCTGGACATTGAGGGAATACTCCAAAATCAATCCAAAATCAGTCGAAAAGTTCATTAAATCTCATACTCTCTCACCTTTGTCTGTGAAGGAAGGGATGAGAAGAATTGATAATGGATAATAGAAAATGGATGAATCAAATATAAATATTGAGCTCTCGAAAGATGAGGCAATTGTTCTCTTTGAATTTCTTGGAAGAGTCAATGAAAAAGAAAGAATTGAGCTTTTTGAAGACCAATCAGAACAGCGGGTACTTTGGGATATTGAATGTATTCTTGAAACTCTCCTAGTCGAACCATTTCGTCTTGACTATGATGAAATAGTAAAGAAAGCGAGACAGAAAGTCAGAGACAAAGAAGATTAAGAAAGTTTAAAGACAAACTTGAATTTATCAAAAATATTAATCCAAAAGTTCATACAATTATAGATTCAGTATATAAAGAACATTTAATAAATATAGAACATTACCATGATTAATTTCGAAAAAAGTAAAACTGAAATTGAATTTCGAAAAGATGAATACGTTTCCGACGTAGAAATGAAAGAACTCAAACCACTTTACCCGAGTTTAAGAGAGGGTTTGAAAGATGCCAAAGAAGGTAGGTACCGTACAGTTGGGAAAATTGAGAAACGCAAAGATGCTTATAAATATTTCAAATAAATCTACTCATTTAGCGTTTATTTTAATAATTTACTTAGGCAAATAGGAGATAACAAAATGCTATCAAATTATACGGCAAGATATATTAAAACTGATTCAGGTTATATGGGTCAGCTTTTGGAGTGGCCTGAAGTGGTTACCGAAGGAAATAATCTGGAAGAATGCAGGGCTATGCTCAAAGACGCATTGTATGAAATGACTCTTGCTTACAAGCAATTGGGAAAAGAACTACCCGTGTTATCAGCACTTTTTGAGCAAATTCCTATGGATATAGAATATGTCGGTTAAGCGGAAAGAACTTATTAAGTATCTTACGCAAAATGGTTTTTTCCTGCTTAGAGAGGGTGGAAATCATTCAATTTACACTAATGGTAATAAAACAATACCTGTTAAAAGACACATACAATTCGATAGAATAACAGCTAATGAATTATGTAAACAAGCCGGTCTAGAAAAGAAGTTTTAATGTAACCATACTGGATTCTTAGCAAGGCAGGACAGAATCACTCATTTATCGGTTTACCATAGAGCTTAATCAGAAATTCATAAACTGCTGAGGGTAATATTTTTACAATGTACGTTAGAAATACCATTGGCAAAGGGAACGCAATCCGCTTTTTCCCTGATAATATTCCACTAACAATGATTTTTGCTGCTTTATCTGCTTCCATCAGCAATGGCATATAGAATGTATTATTAGCAATTATGTCCGTTTTTACAAAGCCGGGTTTAATTGTTACTACATTGATTCCGAATTTTGCTAATTCAACTCTTGCTGATTCCAAAATGAAAGTAGCTGAACTTTTGCTGGAACTATAAGCTGAATTACCCGGAAATCCCCGTGCATCGGCAAGAGAACTTACTCCTGCTATTGTACCGGAACCCTGTTTCTTCATTATTTGTATTAAAAATTCCATACCATATAACAGACCGAATACATTTACTTCGATTATCCGTTTAAAATTATCGCTATCGAAATTCTCGAAGTAACCAGAACCTGCTATACCGGAATTTAATATTGCGATATCAATACCACCCATTTTTTGAATTGCAAAATCAATTGCTTCGGACATTTGCATTTTGTTTGTAACATCACAAACCTTATAATGTACTGATGGATTCACATCTTTTAACGAATTACAAATCTCAGCCAATCTATCTTCATCTCTTGCCAAAAGCACTAATTGGTGACCTTGCTTTGCAAATTCGATTGCTACTTCTTTGCCGATACCTCGTGAAGCACCGGTGATAATTATTTTTTTTTGTTCCATTACTTCTTAGTCAATTTAATTATAGGAACTATCATTTCCTCCATTGAGATTCCGCCGTGCTGGAAAGAATCCTTGTACTTTTGCAGGTACTGATTAAAGTCCGTAGGATAAACAAAATAATAATCTTCTTTGGCAATAATATTGTTAATCGTCAAACCGTGGCTTGGCAACTTATAATCCATCGGGTCTTTTATTTGCATCGCATGACGTTGCTCAGCTTTGACGTTCTTTCCGAATTTGTATCTGAGATTTGTTGAAGTATCCCTGTCGCCAAGCACCTTTACACCACGCATACATCTGATTGAACCATGGTCAGTAGTTATCAAAATATTAACATCCATTTCTGCAAGTGCTTTCAGCATTCCGAACAAACTCGAGTGCTGGAACCACGAATTTGTAAGAGAACGGTAAGCAGATTCGTCGGGAGCTATCTCTTTTAATATTGCGAAATCCGAACGGGAATGAGCTATCATGTCAACAGCATTAATAACTATTGCAGTTAAATGACTTTTAGTAAGGTTTGCAATATCCTTTTCGATTTTTCTGCCAAATTCCGTTTCATGGATTTTTATATAATTAACATTGCTATTCAGTTTGATTCTTTTTCTGTTTAACTGTTCATTCAGCAACTGCTCCTCATGAGCATTTGCCTTGTGTTCTTCTGTATTTGAAACATTTACCCAATATTGAGGATAATGTTCCTGTATTTCTGATGGATATAACCCGGCAAAAATTGCATTTCTTGCATAAGGAGTGGCTGTCGGCAAAAGTGCTGCGTAATAATTCTTTTCAAAATAGAAGTACTGTCTCAAATGTTCTTCCATTAACAACCATTGGTCGAGTCTCATGCAATCAATAACAAAAAATACAGTAGGTTTTCCGGATTTGAGCAATGGGAATAAATACTGCTTTGTAATTTCCGCAGATGTCAAAGGCAAAGTATCATCTTTATCTGTTCTTAACCATCTCTTATAATTTGTTTCAACGAACTTGCAAAATTCTGAATTACACTCTCTCCACTGGTCTCTTAATGTTTGGTCAAATCCAAGTTCAGGATTTCTGTCCAATTGCATAGACCATGAAACAAGCTTTTGATAGGTTTCAACCCAGTCATTCCATTCCATTGGTTCAAATAATCTTCTTGAAATTTCATTGAAGCCCTTTAAATATTCCGATGCGAGTTTTGAACTTCGCAATCTTTTTGAATCGAGAAATTTTTTACATGCCGCAATGATTTGTGCAGGATTCAATGGTTTAGTCAGATAGTCATCAATTTTTGAGCCTATGGCTTCTTCCATAACGCTTTCAGCTTCATTCTTCGTTGCCATGATGATTGGAGTGGAGGAGTCGACTTCCTTAAGAACAGGTAAAACATCGAGACCGCTAAGTCCGACCATTGATTCATCCAGGAAAATTAAATCGAAGTGTTTTTGACGAACTAATTCTATACCGTCTTCTCCATTGGTTGCAGTTTCAACTTCATAACCGCTTTTTTCGAGTAACATGATATGTGGACGAAGCATTTCAATTTCATCGTCTATCCAAAGTATTCTTGCTTTGTGTTCCATTGATAACCTTTCAAATTAAATAAGAATTAAACTGTCTATCCATTGTTGGATACTAACCAGATTTATCCTTGTCAAACAAAATCATTTATTTTAAAATGGTAAACAAATCAATATAAGCATTATTTTATAAGTTATCAATTATTTTATATGATGAAGAAATTGAAAGGTTTTTATTGTTTGCCCTAAAATTTCACGCAAAGAGCCAAATGTCTGAACCGGCTTTAGAACACAGAAAATAGAAAATAGAAGATAGAAGATAGAAAATGTATGAACTGTTGATTGCATCTGATTGAAATGATTCCGCTGATTTTTTTTCTATCCCGGGGGGATTATATTATGGTAACACATCAAACATAGACGGTCTTTACCCCGGAGGGATTGAATTATTACACGCAAAACCGCCAAGAGGCAAAGACGCAAAAGTCAGAATCGCTTATTAAGCTGATTATTAGATTTTTACTGATTTTTTGTCTGAACTGTGATTCTTGTGATTTTTATGATAATTCAACATCATATTTTTAAGAAAAATCATTAAAATTAAAGTTCGAACAATTGGAATTTAAATTTTAAATTCAAGCTTCTTTTCGTAATTTTGCTCAATAATTTTTGTTAAAATAATAAAGAGAAAAATGCCGACATTTAGTGTTGAAAGTAACGGAAGATTAGATAAAACTGCTGTTTATTATAATGGTGAGCAGTTAGGAGGAATAAAAGAAATTTTAATAAATTTAGATGAAGAGGGTAATTTTGATGCTTTCATTCAATATGAAGGTACCGATAAAAATTTATATACCAAGCAGATTTTCACTGATTATTTTGATAATGTAAAAGTAGTCGAACCAACATTTACTGAAGAAGAAGCTGAAGAATTGCAGTTGCTGACCATTGACAGTAATGGTGAAATAGAAAGTTCAACTTTGTTAATGAATGACGAGGAATTGGAAGGTGTTGTCAGTCTGGAAATTCATATAAAAGGGACAAACAAAGTCAGTGGCTTGAAATCATTATTTAAACAAAATGATTTGTCAGAGAAACCCGTCTTTAAGGCGGAAATTACATTTAGAAATGAAGATGATTCGATTGAAACTGAAAGCGTCTTTTAAACATTTTGGAGTTTAGAGTTTGGAGTTGTGAGTTTTAAGAAGACTGAAGTCAGAAGACAGAAGTTAGAAGGACGGAAGAATTTAAAACGCAAAGTACGCTAAGTTTACGCAAAGTACGCAAAGTTTCGCAAAGTTTTTCATCCCCTCTCAAGAGGGGCAGGGGTGTGTAAATGAGTTTAATGAGTTTGATGAGTTTAATAAGTTTAATGAGTTTAATAAGTTTAACAATTTTTTTAGAGGATTGAATATAATGGAAAAGAGGAATAAAATATATAGAGCATTTGGAATAATATTTTTATTAACAATACTTTCTTTGTTTGTAGCTCCCGAAATGGCAGAATCCCGTCGTGGGTTTGGAGGTTTTGGAAGAAGTTTTGGTGGGTCAAGAAGCTACAGAACCCCTCAAAGGACACCAAGAACTCAACCGAGGTCTTCTTTCGGAAACAAGAGAACATCACCGCAGAGGATGACTCCTTCACAAAGGTCGGCTTCGAGTTTTGGCGGTAAAAGGATGTCATCACCAAAAGCTTATACAAGTAAATATGGAACCCCAAGGAAAACCACTACTCAATCAATCACAAGGAATGGTGTTTCTCAAAATTATGTAATGCACGGTTATGGCGGCTATGGGAGTGGTTTGATGATGGGATACATGATGGGAACAACAAGCTGGCTATGGATGATGCCTTTTCATCCAGCTTTTTACTATTCCAGACCGTATTATGCAGATAATCCTGATGGTACTGTAAGCGTTTATCCACCAACATTTTCATGGTCAAAACTATTTTTTACCTTAATAGTTATAGGACTGATAGTTTATATAATCAGAGTGATTTTCAGAAGCAAAAAAGCAGGTAATTATTCTCAGTCGTCTTTCAGCTGATACAAAATATCTTTAAATTATGGACAGAGCTTTAATCAGAAGTACACTACAAAAATATTTTGGCTTTGCTCTGTTTCGTAATGGTCAGGAAGAAATCATACAAAATATTCTTGATAAAAATGATACTCTTGCGATTATGCCGACAGGCGGAGGCAAATCATTATGTTATCAACTTCCTGCCATATTGCTCAACGGTACTGCTCTTGTGATATCTCCCTTAATAGCATTAATGAAAGACCAGGTGGATGCTCTAAGTAAAAAAGGAATTTCTTCGACTTTTATTAACAGTTCACTCTCATCCGAGGAAACTAATATTCGTCTTGACAAAACAAAAAATGGAGATTATAATCTTTTATATATAGCTCCTGAACGATTAAAGAATAGAAGTTTCAGGAATGCATTAGCTTCATTTGAAATTTCATTTATTGCTGTTGACGAAGCACACTGTATTTCTGAATGGGGTCACGATTTTCGTCCGGCATATCTAAATATAACTGAAGCTTTAGATTCAATTGGTGAAGTTCCAATTATAGCTTTAACAGCAACTGCGACACCGGAAGTTCAGGATGATATAGTTTCATCCCTAAAGATTAATGATGCAAAAAGATTTATTCGCGGCTTCGACAGACCAAATCTAAGCTATTTAACAGAAACTATTGATGAAAAGATTATCAGAGTAGTAGATATTTGCAAAGAGACAATAAATGGTTCGACAATTATTTATTGTGGCTCGAGAAAAAGGGTTGAGAGTTTTACCGAGGGTTTAATGCAACATGGGCTTAAGGTAATTTCTTATCATGCGGGGATGGCTGATAAATTCCGGAAATATGCACAGGAAAAATTCATGGAAGGTGAGACAAACATCATTGTTGCAACGAATGCTTTCGGAATGGGGATTGATAAAGCAGATGTTAGAAATGTTGTTCACGTAGATTTGCCTTCAACTATTGAATCATATTATCAGGAAGCCGGACGAGCAGGGAGGGATGGCAAACCTTCTAAATGTATCTTGCTTTATCATCCCTCAGACAGGCGTCTTCAGGAATTTTTCATTAATTCCACTTTTCCATCATTTGAAAATATTGCATCAGTTTATAACTATCTATACGATTTGAATTCCACTGCAATGGGTTGTAAAAGTTTTGATTCAATATATCTAAGTGATGCTGAAATTGGAAACTCGATTAATCTACCGGCAATAACAGTTCATTCAGTAATTAATCTTCTGGAAAGGGAAAAATTGTTAAGGCGGGGTTCTACTCAGGGTTTGGCTTCTGTTCAAATTACTACTTCGGAAGAGAGAATCATAGAATATTATAACAATTCAGATAATGAGAAAAAAAAGGTTCTTGAAGCACTTTTAAGAGGAATTAGCTCTGAGGTGTTTACCCAAGCTGTTCAATTCGAAATTCAACATTTCTTAAAAAAATATGATATAAATATTGATGAGATGAAAAATTCAGTAAGGGCTTTTGAGTTTGCTGATTTAATTCGTTTTCATTTTCCGGGTTTTGCAAAAGGTATTTCCCTGTTAAAAGAAAGAATGGAACCTAAGGAACTTCCGTTTGATTATAACTCATTTAAAATCAGAAGAACAAAAGCAATTAAGAAGTTGAATTTAGTACAACAATATGCTGAGTCCAAAGAATGTAAAAGAAATATTATATTAAATTATTTTGGTGACAATGAAATTTCAGGTGTCTGTGGAGTTTGCAGTTCATGTTTGAATTTATATCCTTCTGACAAAAAAATCAGTTCCAGGCAGAAGTTTTTGAAGACCAAAATTTTAGAAGCTTCTCAGGAATTATCAGGAATGTTTGGAAAAACAATACTGGGTATATATCTCAAGGGAACTTCCAATCCTCAGATACAGAAATATAGTTTGGAAAAAGGGAACAATTTTGGAAGCTGTAAAGAATACTCTCTTGACGAAATAAGACAAACAATAGAAAAGGAAATATTTGCCGGGAATTTAATTTCATCCGGAGATTTATATCCTACTCTCCTACCGTCAGAAGAGGTTCAAGCCGGACTTCGAGGCATAAAGAGATTAAAAATCACAAGAAGAGAAAAATCAACAGATGTTGAATTATTAAAAAATTTGAAAGAATTGCGGTCAGACCTTGCCTCTAAAAATAAAGTTGTAGAACGGGCTATTATTTCTGACATTGCCTTAAGAAAAATTGCACAGGAGATGCCGGACACACTTAGTAAAATTGAACAAATATCAGGGATAGGTCAGGTATTCATGAAAAATTTTGCTATTAATTTTCTTAATACAGTATTGAAATTCAACAAACCGGATAATGTTCCCGATTTACCAAAATTGTCAAACGATGCGAAGAAAATAATTGATTTGGTCAATAAAGATTTTAATTTAGAAACTATATCTGAAAAGATGAAACTGCCAAAAGTTGATGTAGCTCGTCAAATACAAATAGCAATTGAATCAAATTTTCAAATACAAGCTAATCATCTGGTAGATAAGGAAATATTAAAGGAAGTTTTAGCTTTAGCAGGAAAGAAAAAAAATATTACACTTCGTGAAGTACAATCAAAAATTTCACAAAATATTGATTTCGCTACATTAAGAATAGCTCTTGCCATGGCAAGAAAGGAATTGGATTAAAATCAAATCAAATAAGTATATCCATATAATCCTGACCTGTAATTATCAAGAAATTCTTTTCCTTCTTTAGCTGTAATTTTGCCTGCTTTTACTGATGCAGAAACCCATATTTCCATACTCCTAACCATCTTTTTGGAATTATATTGAACATAACCGAGCACATCAGATACGCTCTCACCGTCAATTATTTGTTCAATTTCATATCCATTTTTCTTTAATACAACATGTACTGCATTTGTGTCTCCAAAAAGATTATGCATATCACCAAGAATTTCCTGATAAGCCCCAATTAGAAATACTCCAATATAATATGGTTCATCATCCTTTAAAGCATGTAAGGGAATATAGTGAGCGGCATTCCTTTGTCCAATAAAATTATCAATTTTACCGTCTGAATCACAGGTTATATCCTGAATTGTTGCATTTCTTGTAGGTTTTTCAAAATGTCTGTGAATTGGAATAATTGGGAAGACCTGGTCAATAGCCCATGAATCCGGGAGCGATTGGAATAACGAAAAATTACAGAAATATTTATCGGATAACATCTTTGGAAGATTTCTTAATTCTTCCGGAATATGTTTTATCTCTTTACATAATATATTTATTTCCCGGCAAACTGACCAGTATAAAGTCTCAATCATTGCCCTGGTTTTCAGCTTTAGCATTCCCAAACTAAAAAGGTCAAGAGCTTCTTCACGAATTTGCTGAGCATCGTGCCATGACTCAAGCATGTTTGTAGCAGTCAACTTTTCATAAATACTATAAAGTTCCTTCACTAGTTCATGGCTATCACCATTTAAAACTTCGTCGTCCCAATCCGGTAAAGATGTGCTTTCCAATACATTGAAGACCAGAATTGAATGATGAGCCGTTATAGACCTGCCTGATTCAGTTATTATATTGGGATGAGGAAGATCGTTTTTATCGGATGCATCCATAAACATAAAGATAGAATCATTGGCATATTCCTGAATTGAGTAATTTATGCTACTCTGGTTTGAAGATTTTGAGCCATCATAATCAACTCCGAGTCCACCGCCGATGTCAACGAAATCAATACCGCACCCCATTTTTTTTAATTCAACATAAAATTGCGATGCTTCACGAAGAGCATTTTTTATCATTCGGATTTTTGTAACCTGACTGCCAATATGAAAATGAATCATTTTAATTTGCTCAAGCATATTCTTTTCTGTAGCGATAGAAACGGCTTCAAGCAGTTCACTGGCATTCAGACCAAACTTACTTTGGTCACCTCCTGACTCCTCCCATTTCCCGCTTCCACCACTGGCAAGTTTAATTCTAATACCAATATTGGGTTTTATTTTTAATCTCTTAGAAATTGAAATAATAAGTTTCAACTCGTTTAATTTTTCTACTACAATAAATATTTTTCTGCCCATTTTTTGAGCAAGCAGTGCAAGTTCAATGAAAGTTTCGTCCTTGTAGCCATTACAAACAATCAAAGTATCAATGTTTGTAGTAGTTGCTAAAACAGCATGGAGTTCTGATTTAGAGCCGGCTTCAAGACCGATGTTGTACTTGCTTCCATGTCGGATAATTTCTTCAACAACGGGTTTAACCTGGTTAACTTTAATTGGATAAATTGCGTAATATTTCCCTTTGAACTCATATTCTTTGGAAGCATTTTCAAAACAATTAGTCAGACTGACAATTCTGTCATCAATAATATCAGGAAAACGTAATAAGACAGGGAAACTTACATCTCTTAATTCAAGGTCGTCAATCAATTCCTTTAAATCAATAGAAACACTACCCTTTTTCGGAGTAACAGAAACGTTTCCTTTTTCATTAATGCTGAAATAATCAAGCCCCCAGCCATTTACATTGTATAATTCTTTTGAATCATCTATACGCCATTTTCTCATTTTTACCTCATACGTTAAAATTAATGAGTGAATAATTAAATCCTTTGTGTTGCAAGGATTAAAGAAATATTTTTAAACTTTCACTATCTCATTTCAAAATAATAATCTGTAATTAGAATATTATTAATATCAAAATTAAATAATTTTTTTTTTATAGTCCTAATTATTTTAAAATTATAAATTTATGATAGAGAATGCTTTCATCTGTTTTTATTTTTAATAAATATTTTCCTGAAATTAAATCGTTAGAATCAATCAACAAATTATGTTCCCCTTCAGTTAAAAATATTGGATTATATTTATAAATCAACTGTGACAATGAATTGTAAATCTCAAATTCAAAATTAGTTTTCTCAGATATGTTAACCAATAAATTGAGACTATTTTCAGCAGGTTGCGGGAAAATATTTAAATATTTTATATTTTGATTTTTCTCTTTTACATTATTTTTTAATTTGATTGAAAAAAGTGAATCACTTTCATCAAAGCAGGAATTGTCTTTCAAATCAGTGATTTTTATTATGCAGGAATCAGAAATATAAGAGACATCGTCAATTAACCATCTAAAAATGAAATCTGTAGCCGATAATTTCTCTTGGATCGTGACCCAATGGTCACCTGCATTAGTAGACAGCTCAATTTTCACTGAATCAACAGCGAAAGAAGACCATGCAATATTATTTTCATTATCGACAATCCAAACTTCACCACCATTAGGAGTAAAAACTTTAACTTCATTTAAAATAGACCTTCTCATCGAAAAACTGTTTTCGGATATATCAGAAACTTCGTTATCAGATAAGTCAAGAATCTTAATAAGACACAACTGTGAGTTAACTTCCCTACCCGTCCATGTCATGGAAGAAAGAGATGCATTGTAGTAAAGTGCTAATGCCTCCCATGAAGAACCTAAATCGCTAGAAAAAAAGATATTTATTTTATCAACCTTATTACTGCTCCACTTTATCTCCTGAATTTTCCCTGCAACAAATTTTTCGCCTCCATTTGGAGAAACTAAGTCTAAGTATTTATCGGTGATAATAAATGTATCAGTGCTAATATCCATTTTTCTTGTATTGTTCGGATTATAAATCAAAATTTTACATGTTGTTGAAGGAGTATTGGGAACTACCCATAGATAATTACCTGATTCTGCCTGTACATTTTCACTTATTGTTATCCAGTTCATACCATTATCAACAGAATATTTTAATGTTAATTTGTCTATATATTTGCTTTGCCAAGTAATTTTATAGATTGAATTGACATTGACTTTTTCACCGCCATTAGGTTTGATTAAAAAAAGCAGTGAGGTATCCGGGGCTTGTATCCATAATTTTCCGTCTTCAAAATATTTTGCTATAAACGCATCATTTCTACCCTGACTACTCATTAAATATGTTGAAACTGAGGCATCAAAATCAACATTATTGCCATAATAATCACCGGTTATTATTAAATTATTATTTTTATCAATAATTAATCCATTAGATTGGGATAAAAATTCTATTCCTGAAGTATCTGCACCAAAATGATTTGCCCAAAGTGGATTTCCAAGATTATCGAATTTTGCGAGGAAAATATCTGTAGCACCATTTTTTCCGTTTGATGTAAATGTCATTGAATTTTCTTCATCACCAAAATTAATATCATCACTCATAAAACCTGTCAGGACAATATTGCCGGCAGTATCCAACGAGATAGCTTTAGGAAAATCCAGTCCGCCTTCAGATGGAAATGTTTTTACCCAGTTATAATTTCCTCCTGTGCTATACGATGCAATGAAAATATCGGAATTTCCTCCACTTGATGTTTTTTCGAATTTTGGAAGTCCCGGGAAAAAGTCAGCTTTTCCTTCAAATATACCGGTGATGTATAAATAGGAACCGTTACCTAGAGTGAGACAATTTCTGTTAGTTAGGTCATTCCCATCACTTTCGATTTGAAATGCCCAGTCGAGATAGCCGTTAATTTTATAACGGGCTAAAAATATGTCATTTTCAGCTTTGCTCTTCATCCAAAAACCTGAAGCACTCAAAGGATGAAAATTTGTGCTGTCACGGAAATTACCACTTAAAAAACAACCGCCTGAACCATCTGCATGGATTGAAGCAATTCCTTCAACTTCAGGATTAGTCATTTTTGTAGCTAAATTGATTGCCCATACATATTTTCCATCAGTGCTGTATTTTGCTATAAATAGTTCTGGATTTGCATCCTTACTTTCAATCATGTGAACTGACTTTGAAGGGTCGAAATCCACAGAACCTGAAAAAACACCTGTAGTATAAATAGTGCCATTATTTTCAATGGAAATATCATTTATTAGTTCCTTGGATGTTCCTTTGGAATTACCAAAAGTTGATACCCAAAGAAATTTCCCATCCTTATCGTATTTTGCAATGAATGCATCAAACCCACCTAATGTTGAAACGGTATCAACTTTTGTTTCATAGCTGAAATCAAGTACAACACCTGTTTCCCCACCTTTTCCGAAATATCCGGCAACATAAATATTATCTGAAGCATCTAATGCTATCACATTTGGCTCGCAGGTAATACCAAGTGTCCCTATGTTCTTTGCCCAAATTAAATCGCCAAATTCATTGTACTTTGCTAAAGCCAAATCCTGATTTCCCTTAGCTGTTAAATTTGTCATTCCGACTCCTTGGTCACAATTAATTGTCCCCTGGAAAGAAGCCGCTACAATTAAATTATTTTTGCTGTCAACAGCTACAGATTTTCCGGAAACCGGACCGAGATTCCCCCAACTTAAAATTACTCTTGATGGTTTTACTATTGATGTAATTTCAAAAGTACCGTTACTAACATCAAAAATGTCTTTATCAGCTGAATTAGTAATTTTTACTTTACATACTTCCGATGGAGTATTCTCAACAATCCATGAATAAGAACTGCTCGAGGCAGAAACTGAATCTGAAATAAGAATCCAAGTCTCTCCATTATCAATTGAATAATCAATTTGCAAATAATCTATATTTTTACTGTTCCATGTAATAATTCTTGTGGAATCAACATTCCAGACCTCTCCGCCATTAGGAGATATCAGTCTTAATTTTGGTCTTGTTCCTCCCTCGAACCACAGATAACCATCATAATCATATTTGGCAATAAACATATCAAAAATATTATTTGCTGACAGTAGTGATTCTTCCGGAGAAGAGTCGAAATCAACAGTCCCGTAAAACTTTCCCGTTACTATTGCATTATCATCAAAATCTACTTTAATTGAGTGAATGCTTGTTAGTTGAGGTCTGCCATATTTATCCAATCCAGTTATAACATCGCCAAATTTATCAGCCCAAATAAGATTACCATTAATATCATATTTTGCCAGGAATGCATCTGCGGCACCGGTAGTGCCGTTAGATATCAGAATTTTTTCACCTTTTGGATTGAAATTTGTTGAACCTGTAAAATAACCACTTATTAAAACATTTCCGTCTCCGTCGAAATCCATTGAAAGTGGAACATCATCTTGCTCATCAGATTCTAATGGATATGCCCATCTTAAGTTACCGGCAAGAGTAAAGGATGCTAAAAAGATTTGTTTTGAGTTTCCAAAATTTTCAATTTCAATTGAACCTATTCCGGGATAAAAATCGGCTTTTCCTAAGAAGTTTCCTGTAATATATAAATTCCCGTCTGTTCCTATTTTTGCACAGCGGGGAAAAATCCTGTCTTGTTCAATACCTCCAAATCCTCCCCGAAAAGAAATCTTTCCTAGAGAAGAATATCTGGCAATGAACATATCAGAACTACCGGCACTAATAGTTTTAAGATGCGTATCAATATCAGGTTCAAATTTAGCAGTATCCCGAAAATTTCCTGATAAAATACATCCATCATTTCCATCAACATCAATTGAAGTGAAACCTTCTTCGAAAGGATTTGAGATATTAGCCCCAACAACAGAAACCCATAAATTCTCACCTGAACGGTCATACTTTGCAGCAAAACTGCCATGTCCGGCTGTTGGGCATGTAATTCTTTTTCTCGTTCCATTAGGATTAAAATCAACTGTTCCTGAAAAAACCCCTGATAGATAAAGTTGGCCTGAATGATTTACAGCAAAATCCCAAATAATCTCACTCCCAAAATTATCTTTGTTTGTGAGAACAAAACCCCATTGGTAATCACCAAAGGAATTAAGTTTTACAAGAAAGCAGTCAATGCCTCCTTCTCCGTAAAAATTGGCAGTTTTTGGGCCCGGATCCAAATCAATAAACCTACCGGCTACATTTTCGCTTCCGAAATAACCTGATAAAAAGATATTACCTGAAAAATCAACTTCTACCGCAGTAGGATTATCAATTCCGGTAGTTCCAATATTTTTTACCCATTTGTAATTTCCATTTTTATCATATTTTGCTATAAAAATATCAATACTGCCAACATTGCTTGTCAATTCATTTATTCCTTTAGGGTTAAAGTTTAAAGTACCCTGAAATGTTCCTGCAACAATAAAGTTACTGTCTTTGTCAATTGTTATGACTTTTCCGTAAGTATCGCCTTGATTGCCAATTTTAAATAGTAATTGAGCGCTTAATCCGTTTGAGGAAATAATGCAAATAGTAATAATAGTTATACAGTAAAGAATTTTGTTCATATTATCTAATTAATATCAGAAAAACCATTTTTTATAAATTATATAATCGAAATAACATGATGTTTATTTTTTTGTTCACGATATGAATTTTAGTATCCGAATTTTGCTATTTTTGTTTTATTGAAAAAACTTTATTTCAAAAACTTATTTATAATGAAAATTTACAGTATAAAAAGAATAAACGCAGTATTATTAAAAGACCTAAAAAGCGAATTCCGAACAAGATATGGAATTTCAGCTATAAGCTTGTTTATTTTAACATCTGTAACTATGTTGCTTTTCGGTACGGGAAGCGAAAACATTGAACCATCCTTGTATTCAGGATTATTATGGGTTATTATGTTCTTCAGTTCAATGACCGGTCTTTCAAAAGGATTTGTCAGGGAAGAAGAAAGACAAACATCCTTACTTTTGAAACTAACTTCAGTTCCAAGTTACATTTATTTTGGAAAATTATTCTATAATATGTTATTTTCATTAGCACTTAATTTACTTGCTGTTTTATTGTTTATTCTATTTTTTGGTGGTATAACTGTTAAAAGTCCCTTTTTATTCCTTCTGTTGATTTTTCTTGGCAGTATAGGAATCGGGACAGCAACAACTATAATCTCTGCAATAATTTCAAAAGCAGGTATAAAAAATTCACTGTTTACTGTCTTGTCTTTTCCTGTATTATTACCTTTAATAATCATTGGTATTGAAAGTACGACAATGACTTTCGAAGGGACAGTCTTTTCAGATTTGACATCAAATTTTCAGATATTAATCGCATATAGCGGAGTACTTATCCCAATTTCTTATATCGTATTTGATATGATTTGGGAAGATACCTGAGATAAATATTTTTGATAATTGTTATTTATTTCTTAGCTTACAAATCTAAATTTTATTAATTATGGAGAAATCATGAAATATATTGTTTTTATTATATATATATTAGTTTTAGTAAATCCTGTTTACTCAATATCAAACATTGAACATAACGGGACCGTACAAGACCAAAAAATCACAGATAATTCGGGCAGAGAAATTGCTTATAAAATATATGTACCGGGTAAAAGTATTGTTGAGGGCAGAAGAACTGTTGGTAAGGTATATTCAATCCCCGTTCTTCCTGAAGGTGAATATTTACCAAATTCTATACACATAAAAACAAAAACTTATTATCCTTCTAATACAAAGAATAATGCTATAAAAAAATTATTAAGCAAATCATTAAGCGGCAATAATATTGTCAAAATAAATGCTCCTTACGACAGATTTGCTTCAAATTCATTGAAAGAATTTGATACTGAAGGAATCAGCAGAATTTATGAAATGACTTATTCTTCAAACATAAATCCTTATGATTTATGTAAGGAATTGATGAAAAATCCTGATATAGAATATGCAGTTCCTGTTTTTATGAGATATTATACTGATTTCACTCCTAATGATCCTGAAATCAACAAGCAATGGGGTTTAACAAAAATGCAATCTTTTAAATCATGGGATATTTCTAAAGGAGATAGTTCGATAGTCATAGCTATAACCGATTCCGGAACTGAATATCTACACGAAGACCTTGCTCCAAATATGTGGGTTAACGAAAATGAGATTCCGGATGATGGAATAGATAATGATGAAAACGGATATATTGATGATTACATTGGCTGGGATTTTGTCGGAAGTATTACTATAAGTCAAGCCGTTCAGGGGCAATGGAGACCTGATAATGACCCAAAGCCAGGACATTTTCACGGAACTCATGTTGCCGGATGTGCTGCCGCAGCTGGGAACAATGGTAAAGGAGTTGCGGGTCCCGGTTACAATTGTAAGATAATGGCTTTAAAGTGCGGTATTGATGCAACTAATTCAAAATCTGTTTTTCGTGGTTATGATGCAATATTGTATGCTGCTGAAATGGGTGCAGATATAATCAACTGCAGTTGGGCAGGTTCCGGTTCAAGTCCTGCCGAGCAGGAATTAATTAATACTGCATTTAACCTTGGTTCAGTCATTGTTGTTTCAGCAGGTAATTCATTTAAGAATATTGATTATGGAAACACCTATCCTGCTGGTTATGAAAATGTTCTTTGTGTTGGTGCAACTCGTTCAAATGACCAAAGAGCATGGTTCTCGAATTATGGACATCTTGTTGATGTCTATGGTCCCGGGGATAACATTTATGCCACTATGCCGGGTTTAAATAAATACGGGTATCAAAGTGGTACTTCAATGTCCGGACCTGTTGTAGCTGGGGTATGCGGACAATTGAAAGCTGTACATCCCGATTGGACACCAAAACAAATTATGCATCAGATTCGAAGTACATCGGAGAATGTAATAACTACAAATCCTGACCAAAGACCATTATATTACGGCAGGGTTAACGCTTATAATGCATTATCTTATAATAATCCCAAACTGGGAGCATACGAAAAAGTTCCTGGTATATCAGTTTCTGAAATTTTATCTGAGGGAGTTGAAGTTTTGACTAATTATAATCCTGCAACCTTCAGGATAAAAATAAAAAATTATCTTTCAAAAGCTTACAGGACAAAAATAAAAATCACACCTTTACAGCCATATGTCTCAGTCTCAATTGATAAGGTAGATGTTGGTACAATTGATGCAATGGCAAGTGATAC
>CAZEHW010000042.1:0-18469 GCA_964511865.1 uncultured Hyphomicrobiales bacterium
TTTATTAGATTCAGGGTATCGTTCATCACTGAAGAAACTTACAATCGGACATGGTGTTCCGGTTATCTCAAAATAATAAACTGAATCAATATAAGTCTGTGACAATAATTGAAGATTTCCGATGGAAAGCAATATTAAGATAATAATTTTCATAATTGAAATGCAAAGAAAAATTCAGGTGATAACATATATTCATCAATTGTATTATACAACATCCAAGATTGGTAAGGTGTTCTTGTATATGCAAGGCTAAAACCTAATGACAATTGTTGTTGTTTAAGAAAAGGTTGTTCAACTGCTATAGTGCAATAAAAATCATTCCAACCATTATAAATCTGTATTTCATCCATATTTCCAACTTTACTAACTGTTTTTAAAAGATATGCAGATACCCAGGAAGAAGAAATTGAAAAATCATCAAACCGATAACCTAACCTAATAGCCGGCATATAAAAAATTGAATAAGCCCAATTTTGATCGAATTGCCCTTCATAAGTTAAAAATCCATAAAAAGCACCAATATGATTCGATAAACCTATGCTATATCTTCCGAAATTATAATTTCCCTGAGGTCCTAAATGTAATATATTTGCAAAAAAGTTAGTGGATAAAGTTGCATCGAAAGAAATATTGTTGAATACTCCGCTTTTATATTGCAAATCAATAGCTGGAATTGGAAATTCGTTTTCGACAACTGCAGTTGGTATAAAGGAGAAACTTCCACCAATCTGAAAAATTGATGAACCGACAATTTGAGGGTACGGCTCATAAAAGTATGAAACTGTATTTGTATCAATAATTAAATCATGTGAATTGGAGTTTTGGCAGTAAGCAATCTTACTATGAATACATAGGCTATAAATAAGAATTAGAAGCCTAAAAATATTTCGAAAATTACCTATCATAATAATCCCAAAACTTAAACAAAAGTCCTTATATGCAATATTTTTTAATCATCACATTTTAATAATTTAAACTTTTAGTCAAAAATATTGAAAAACACCGTTTTAATATTATGTAATTTACAAAATTTACTAAAAAAAAGAAATTATTATTCTAATTATGTTTGATTTCAAATCTACCTTAATATTTTTATCGTATACACTTGAATATAATCCAGAAATATGTATGAGGAAAAGCAATTCTTGCTTTCAATTTATGAAAGCTAATTTTCCATAGTTTTCGTTTATTAAATTGAAATAATAAAGAATAGCGAACTGAGTAATAGGAAAAATACTAAATAAATATTTTGTAATTTATTAATTAATGCCTATTTTATAAAATTATCTAAGTTGATTTATGAATTATTAATAAAAAAATTGAAGGCTTACAGTATAAAATATATAATTATCTTAATTGTTTTATTCAAGTCCGGGGAATTATTCGGACAACATGAATTAACCATCGAGATAAATTCCTTGCGGAATAGTAAAGGTCAAATTCTTGTAGATCTTAGAGATGACAAGAATAAAAAGATTGATGGATTTATAAGAAAAATCACAGAAAAGAAATGCATAATTATTATCAAAAATCTCAAACCAGGGAATTATGCTTTTAAATATTTTCATGATGAAAATAACAATAAAGAATTAGAAACAAATTGGATTGGAATCCCAGTCGAAGGTTATGGCTATTCCAACAATGCAGAGGGTACCTTCGGACCTCCTAAATTTGATGATACAATTTTTGAAGTCAAGAGCGATGTAATACAAAAGTGCAAACCAACTTATTTTTAAGTAAACAAGAAAGAAATGCAAGAAAAAGACTTTACGACTGATAATAATCCCAACGAATACAGGCTGACTCTTGATCTTGTGAACGACTTATGGACAAAAACTTACAATACTGATGGCAAACCTGACTGGTCGCATATCCTGCCATATTATGACAAAGACATTTACTTTAAGGATTCCATCCAGGAGCTTCGTGGAATAGAAGATTTTAAAGCAATGACCGAACGATTATCTGAACGTTCCAAGGATTTAGAAATGAAAATAGTAAATCTTTCAGGGAATGCAGATAAAATTTTTATTGAATGGGAAATGACAATTAGTTATAAAAAGAATCCCAGTTCAGTTTTATATGGTTCAAGCCGTTTAACATTAAATGCTGACGGGAGGATTATTGAGCAAAGAGACTATTATGATTTGTGGGGTGATATTTTTGATAATATTCCAAGGTTCGGAAAAATTTATAGAAAATTTATGAAAAGAAAGTTTGGATAAGATGCTATCAAGAAGAAAAACAAAATTTTTTAAATATTTTAAAGAATACCAATGGTCTAATATATTTGCAATGATTAGAAATAATTATTTAGATACCAAAATTTGTAGTGAAAATTTTAAAAATAAGCTGGTGGTTATTACAGGGTCAACATCCGGAATCGGATATATGACAGCCCGAAAATATGCTTCTCATGGAGCTAATCTGTTCTGCATAAATCGTAGTGCAAAAAAATCAGAATCGTTGAAGAAAGAAATCGAAAGTGAATTTGGAGTAAAATGTAATTATTTTTTAGCAGATTTGAGTAAACTTGATGATATTCATAATGCAGCAAAGAAACTTTTGGAAATTGATGAGCAGATTGATGTTCTGATTCATAATGCAGGTGTTTACCTGACAAAAAGAGAACTTACGGAGGACAATCTTGAGAGAGTATTTGTTGTTCATTACCTTTCATCTTTTATAATAAACTACGTTTTAATGGACAAATTGAAATCTCAGAAAAAATCAAGGATAATTTTGATTAGTTCCGAAGGACATCGATTTGCAATTTGGGGATTAAAAGTTAATGACCTAAATTGGAACAAACGCCGATATACAGGTTTAAGAAGTTACGGTTCAGCTAAAACTGCACAACTTTTATCAATGATTATATTTAACGAGAATTTTCAAAGTTCAGGTGTTACAATCAACGCAATGCATCCTGGAGCAGTAAAAACAGAAACAGGACAGGAAAATGGTGCATTTTACAAATGGTTCAAAAAAAACATATTTGATAAGAGTTTAAAATCTCCTTCCATATCCGCAGAAGCATTATATTATCTTGGGGTTTCTAATGAAATTGACGGGGTTAGTGGAAAATTTTTCAATTTAACAACAGAAGAAATTCCTGCTCCGCCTGCATTAGATTATGAAACGGCTCAAGAAATATGGGAAAAAAGCATTGAGTTGAGCAAAGTAAATGACAAATTTCCCAGATTAAATAAAAATAATATTTAAATTTTGAATAGAAGTATGGAAAAAAACAAATTTGATGCGATTATTGTTGGCGGAGGTATTGCAGGACTGACATCAACTGCTTATTTATCTCGTGCAGGAAAAAAAGTACTGCTGATCGAAAAGAATGAGAAGTGTGGAGGTCTGGTAAGTTCATTTAGTCACAATGGCTTTCATTTTGACGCTGGTATTAGGGCATTTGAGAATGCAGGAATAATTATTCCTATGCTAAATGATTTGAACATTGAGTTAGAAGTAGTTAAATCCCCCGTGTCTCTCGGTATTGAAAATGAAATCTTGAATATTGTTGATATTGAAAGCTTAAATGATTACAAAAATCTTCTGTTAAAATTTTATCCGGATAGCGAAGATGATATAAATAGAATTATTCAAGTTATCAGAAAAATAATGAAACATATGGATATTCTTTATGGAATTGAAAACCCGGTGTTTAAAAATTTAAAAAAAGACAGTACTTTCGTTTTTAAAAAACTATTGCCATGGCTTCCAAAATTTATTTTTACTGTAAGAAAAATAAACCGCTTGAATATACCTGTTGAAGATTATACTGAATCTTTAATAAAAGATCGTTCGTTAAAAGATATAATAACTCAACATTTCTTTAAAAACACTCCTGCATTTTTTGCATTAAGCTATTTCTCATTGTATCTGGATTATTTCTATCCAATAGGAGGTGCCGGGAAATTGGCTGATGCACTGACAGAAAAAATATTAGAATTTGGAGGAGAAATTAAGACTGAAACAACTGTTAAAGATGTTATTGCGGCTAAAAATTTGGTAAGAGATCAGTCAGGTATTGACTATGAATACGAAAATCTTATATGGTGTGCTGATTTAAAAACATTTTATTCCATTACTAAAACAATAGGTTTAAAACCAAAGATTGTAAGTGAATTCGAAAATAAGAAAAGGTCATTAGTTGATAAAAGAGGTGGTGATTCTGTATTTACATTGTTTTTGGAAATTGATGAACCGCTGAGCAGTTTTGCTGAAATTTCAAATGGACATTTCTTCTATACTCCTTCTAAAATCGGCTTAGGCAAAACGCATTGGGATGAACTTGATAATTTACTAAAGAATTGGGATACAATTGAAAAAAAACAAATATTAATCTGGTTAGACAAATTTACTAAATTAAACACTTATGAAATTTCAATACCGGGACTAAAAGATCCTTCACTAGTTCCTGAAGGTAAAACAGGATTGATAGTAAGTTTTCTATCCGAATATAATTTATTTAAGAAAGTTCAATCAGCCGGTTGGTTTAAAGAATTTATAGAGGAACTTGAAAATCGTATTATCAGTGTATTATCCAATTCTGTTTATCCAATGTTAAAAGACAAAATCATCGGTCATTTCTCTTTTTCCCCTTTAAGTATAGAAAACCGTGTAGGCAGTTCTGAAGGGGCTATAACCGGATGGTCATTTCAGTCACCAATGCCGGTAGTAAATAAAATACAATTTTCTGATCGTTCGGTTATAACACCTATCCCATCAATTTTTCAAGCCGGACAATGGGCATATAGTCCTGCAGGAGTACCAATGTCAATTCTTACAGGTAAATTGTCTGCGGACAGAATTTTAAAAAAATAAAGGGGGTTAAAAAAAATCCCGATTTTTTGGGTCGGGATTTTTTGTAGAACAATTATTTTAAAATTATTATTTCAATCTTTTGATTTTCATTTCAATTTTATCTATTGGTCTGTCTGGTCGTTCTGTAGGAGTGGCAACAATTTTGTCTGCTACTTCCATACCTTCCAAAACTTTTCCAAACACTGTGTATTGACCGTCAAGGCTCGGGTAATCGGCAACCATTATAAAAAACTGTGAAGTTGCGCTGTTAATGTCATCTCCTCTGCGGGCTGTCGATAAAATTCCTCTTTTGTGCGGGATATTGCTAAATTCGGCAGGAACAGTTTTTTGACTTGGATCACCTCTTCCCCATGTTTCCTTTGGTCCATTTTTTGAATTTGGGTCGCCTCCCTGAATCATAAAGCCGGGAATTACTCGATGGAATGCAGTGCCATCATAAAAACCGGATTTGACAAGATTGTCAAAATTTTCACAATGCTTTGGTGCTACATCGGGAAAAAGTTCGACAACGATTTTACCTAATTCAGCTCCCTTTTGTGTTACAGTAAATTCGTATTGAGGTTTTGCTACCTCTTCTTTTTTTGGTGTCTGCTCGTCTGCAGTTTCTTTCATTTCGCCACTCTTGTTTGTTGTACAATAAAAATTAGTTATGGATAAAAACATAACAGTTATAACTGCTAATAATATTTTCATTTGTTACTCCTTATTTTATTAATAATTTTTGTTTTATGACAATTTACGATAATAATTATTTTATTTTAGGTACTTTAATTAATTGAATTTCTACATTATAGATTCTTACGGGCTTCAAAGGAACACCATCGTTTGAACTTCTATCGCTTTTTTCAACAGGTATATTTGAAATCTGTTCAACAATGTTCATACCGCTAATGACTTTGCCAAAAATTGTATATTTACGCTCAAGTTCAGATGCTTCTTCAAGACATATAAAGAATTGGCTTGTATTAGTATTAGGTCCTTTGTTAGCCATAGCTACTACACCTTTTTTGTATCCCTGCCTGTAACTCGGAGTGGAAGGGTTAATTTCGTCCTCGATTTCCCCTCCGTAAAAACTTTCTCCGCCAAATCCCCATTCGTTCTTCCTTTGTTGGAATAAAGTATTCCTGTCCCCTGCCTGAATAAGAAAGTGCTTTGAAACTCTATGGAATAAAACACCATTATAATAATTCATTTTGGATAAGCCGATAAAATTAGCCACCGTTTCGGGTGCATCATCACCAAAAAGTCCTAGAATGATTATACCCATAGAGGTTTTTAGAGTAGCTTCGTGCGTAATTACGGCTGTATCGTTAGGTGATAATGGCTTTATTATATTGTTAGTTTCTTCAGATAAAGACTTTTGATTCTTTTGCTGTGAGTCAGTTTGCTTCAAAATTTTATAAGAACGTGTATCGCATCCATTTAATAGGATGAGAGCAATTAATAAGATTATATAATTCTTTACTTTCATTTTTTAAAGAAAATTAGAAATAATAATTATTTAATAAAAACCGACAAATCGAATCATTAATAAATCTTAACAAAAATAACAAAATAATGTTTAAAGACATGATAAAATATCATTTATATCAAATTGATTTTGATAAATATTTAAAGAAATCACTGAATTTTTTCGCTGATTTTCTTAAGTTCAAGAAATAAAGCTTTTTCTTTTTCACTCAAATTAGAAGGTGTGATAATATTAATTTTTACAAATAAATCACCTTTGATTTTAAGAATTTTTCCGGAACTTGTACCTTCAGGAATCTTTATATCTAATTTCCCAATAAATGAATTAATTCTTACAACAGCCCCAAGAACAGCATCATATAAATTAACATCCAAATTCATATACAAATCGTCATTCTTAAGCTCAAAAGTATAATGTGGTTTTATTTTTACTGTCAGAATCAAATCGCCGTTAGGACCGCCTTTAAAACCCGATTCTCCTTTGCCGGATAATCTGAGTTGCTGTCCATCTTTCATTCCTGGTTTGGTTTTTATATCAACTTTTTTACCATCAATACTTAACAAAACATGTCCACCGCGATAAGCGTCTTCGAGTGTAATTTCGATGTTGGCATTAATGTCACTACCTTTTTGTTTCCTTTGCCTGAAGCTTCCTTTTGAAAAACCTCCGCCAAAAATATTTTCAAAGAAGTCTGATACACCTCCATTTGAATCGAATATATCTCCATAAGATGAAGTACCTCTTCCTCTTTGGGATGATTGAGTCCAATCATTCCAGTTGAAATCATTTGGATTTCCACCGGTTTGGCGATATCTGTTGTAAGACGAGCCCAAATTATCAAACTTAGCTCTCTTTTCAGAATCTTTTAAAACTTCGTAAGCTTCACTGATTTCCTTAAATTTTGATTCAGCATCTTTATCCCCTTTGTTTTTATCGGGATGATACTTCAAAGCAAGCTTTCTGTATGCCTTTTTAATTTCATCAGCAGAAGCTGTTTTATTAACACCTAATACTTTATAATAATCTTTAAATTCCATTTTTTGTAATCATTTTTTATTGATAATTGGATTACGGATAGTCCGATTTTTTATTATTTTCATACAAATTTTAAAATAATTTTAGTTTTTTTGGAACATTTTTGGAATTTTTGTGTAAATATATATATAGAATATGTTTAAATGTTAAATTAATGAAAAAAGATAGCTTGTCATATACGGATAAAGAACTGCTTAAGATGATGTCAGAAAGCAAGCAGGAAGCTGACTTTGCCTTCAGGATAATCTATGACAAGTACAGCCCAAGATTACATGCATATTGCATGAGAGTATTAAATAACAGGGAAGAAGCTGAGGATATATTTCAGGAGACATTTGTGAAGTTCTATCAAAAAGTTGATGCAAGATTGCATGAAGGTTCGATTCAGGGCTTTCTGATAACAATAGCCCGAAATTTATGTCTTAATTCAAAGAGAGATAAACGGGAAACTATCGGTTTAGAAGAATTCCATATGACAATAAACGGCGAAGATGAGCATGAGCAAAAAGAAATTTTTAATTTGATACGAACTGCTTTGGAACTGATTGAATTTGAATATCGCGAACCGCTTGTTCTCCGGCTTTACGATGGACTTAGTTATGAAGAAATTGCGGATGTTTGCAATATAACACCCGAAAATGCAAGGAAAAGGGTATTCAGGGCAAAACAAAAGATTAAAACTATAATTGAACCAAACTATAAAGAGATGTACAATTGAAAATTTGGAGAAGGGAAAAGGGAGAAGGATAAGTTAAGGATGATTAGGAAAATAATAATAATATATAAATGGAAAGTATAATGGAACACGGAGAAATGATACACGATTTTGTTGACGGGACACTCGACAACAACCTTGAAAATGGTTTATTTGTCGAGTTGGCTTCGAATCAACAGCTCAGGTCGGAGTTGAAGCAGTTCATAGATTTCGAGAGAACTGCACGCTATGACACTGCCGCTTATGCACCATCAGCAGCTTCAACAGCAGGAGTATTTTCCAGATTGGGAATTCCCTTGCCCCTTGCTACAACGGCAGTAGTAGCACCGGCAGCTACAGGGATTTTGGCTACGTTAGGCAAGTATTCACAGGGTATAATCGGTGGAGTTGTTGCTATGTTGATGACAGCAGGGGTTATGTATTTTGCGATGGATAATAACTTGCAGACAGCAGACGGCAGACGGCAGACAGAAAATATTCACCAAGTTCAAGGTAACGAATACAAAAACAATTCAATCACAACGAATGATATTCCAATTGTGAAATCGGAAGAGAAAGTTGCTCCGAAAGTGATCGAAAGGATTGTTGTTAAGTATGTGGACAGACCAATTTATATTGAGCAGACAGCAGACAGCAGACAGCAAACGGAACTGATGGATAATGGAGAATTGATAATTGATAATGAAGAAGATTCAAAGAAAATAAATATTGAGAATTCAAATTTGGCTAGTATAGATAATTTGCCTAAAGTTAATTTATTCGAAAACTTAAATAATCAGAATAATTTCAATCCGATAGGAGTTCAGGAAAATCCCTATTCTCAGCAATTGAAAATGTCTGATTATCTTGGAGAGTTAGGAGTTTCTGTTGAGGTTACGGGGACTGATTACTGGACTTTCCCGAAAGAAACTATTCCAAAATCAGCAAGTCCCATTCTTGAAAATAAAAGACTGGCTCTTATATTAAAATTGTCAGATCAAATACAGGCAGGAGCAGAATTACGACAGGAATTCTTCTATCATCAGTATGAAGATGCTGATTATTTATATAAACAAAATAATAACTATCTGACAGGAAATGTATTTTTGCGATGGATACCTTTGGACTTCGATGTGGCATCAATTTTTGGACAAGTTTCATATGGTGGAAATATAGGCGGACAAGTTGGCAGAATAATGCTGGGTACATTGATAAAACCAAGCTCTGATTATAGCCTTGTTATAGGTTTGGAAGGCAGTAGTATGATGTATTATCATAACAATACACCATTCTTAGCCAATAAGATTGGTTTTCATTATGGAATGATGTTTAATTTTTAATAGTAAAAAGTTTTAAAGTTTTAAAGTTTTAAAGTTTTAAAGTTTTAAAGTATAAAGTTTGAAAGTTTATCGGTAGGTTTATTGTATGAAAAAGTTAATAATAGCAATTGTCGGATTAATAATTTCCTTGTTATTCTGTTCCTGTGAAGAGATAACAAATATTGGGGATGTGCATAAATATCCTATTTACCCTCCACAACCAGAGCCAACCACAACTTTGGTAAAACCGGATTCGACTTACTGGTTGATTATCGAAGGTTATCCTGATAAATATGTTCCAACTAATACATTAGGATTTCCATGGGGAAAAAAGATGAAATTTGTAAGAAACAATATTATCATTGATACATTATCAGAATTTCCTGTAGTATCAATTGATATCCAGTTAGAATCTACTTTCCCTGATTTGTCATTGCCGGATAGAATTGACAGAGCAGCTTCTTTCAGGATTAAGCTGGACTCAATTGAATTAAAAGGTGGAATGTTATCTGCAGAAGAAAGAAACGAATCAAATTGGTTCGAAATTTTCATGAAAACTATTAAAGACCAAAAAGTTTATTATTTGAATCAAAATGAGTTGAATGTGGATTGGATGTTTGCAGTTACATCTCCGGGTATTATCAGTGGATATTTCTTTGTTATGATACCGAATAATCACGGCTTTCAAACTCAATTTTTATCTATTACTTTTGATTTGTATTACCCGAATAAAAAAGTAACAAATTAAAATCGTGCATCAATTTGAAGAACAATATTCCTTGTTGTTGCAAGGTTTCCGGGATACATTGTATAATAATAATCAAAAAGATTATTTGCATTGAGAACAACATTCATATCGTAATCAATTATTTCTTTTAAATTAACAATTATTCGTGCATCAATTATATGAGCATTAACTCTTACTCCAGCGTCTTCGATAAATTGTTCAAGTAAGTCATCAACTTCATCGGCTCTGCTTAAGAATCTGTAATCAATTTGGAATTCTAAAAAACCAAGCGGTAACATAATACCGGAATACCATAAAATATTTGACCTGTATTTCAATTTGTCAGATGTAACATCTGACAAAACGTCATCTGAATTTGGTGTTAAATCTTTGGGGTCAATCCATGTAACTGATGATTGAAAACCTACAGTGCCAAACAACATAGTTTTCAAATCCAGTTCAAGACCACGAACCCTTGCCTTTGAGACATTATTGAACTGTATAAACAAATCACCATTATTCTGAACAAATTCCGCTTCAATCATATTACTCATATCATTTTGGAATACAGAAAAATCAAGCATGAATATTGAACTAAAAATATCAAACTCTTTGTTCAAACCTAATTCGTAAGACCAGCTTCTTTCAGGTTCAATATCCGGGTTTGGTCTAACAGCAAAAGGTCCGTAATTTATTGTCGCAAACTTTTCTGCAATTGTTGCTGTTCTGAAACCTTTTCCTAAAGATGCGCGTACATTCATATCAATCGGAGTTTTATATAAGACTCCGACCTTAGGAGAGTATTCAAAGTTCTCTTTACTTTCAGTAGTTTTCTCATAGTCTGCCCTTATACCTAAAGTTAATATCACAGGTTCAATCACATTATATTCCATTTGAGAATATAAAGCAGAAGTAATTTGTTGATTATCCCCGTAAACATCAGCTTGAACATTATTGAAAACAAAGCTCAATCCCGAAGTAAAAAATAATTCTTTAAATAAACGATTATTTGACTGAATTTCACTGTTATAAGAATATGCTGTTGAAGAACGGTAATCACTATTTTGTGAATCTAATGTATTCTCAAAAAATGTTCTGTACAATCCTGTACGAAAAATAATAAAATCAGCGTTACCAAAAATATGCTGATATTTTCCAGTTAATATCAGTTTGTCTGACTTAATTTTAATGTCAGTATCAGTGTCTTCGGGGGGAACAGTAGCACTATCCAAACTTTTCCAATAAACCCAATCATCCCTTTCATTCGAAGCATAAGAACTAATAAAGGATATTTCGTCTCTATCTGTTACTTTGTAATTAGCTTTCAAAAAAGTATTAATATTAGTTCTTTTATCGAACAATCTGTAGCTTTCATCATCGAGATAGCGTGCAGAAGCAAGTAACCCAAAATCACCAAAACTTTTTGAATATGATAAATCTATCCCCTTATTAAAATAATAATCATCGCTATATATCCATTCATCATATTTGGGTTTTGTGTATATCCCATAATATAATTTTGTTTTCAAAGAAGCCATCTCAGTCGGCTCTTCTGTAATGATATTAATAACTCCTCCTAAAGCACCGGTTCCATATAGAGCAGAGCCGGCACCTTTGACTACTTCAATTCTCTGAATATTAAACACAGGAACAATGTCAAATTTTAAGTCGCCCTGGTCTCCCGATAGCAATGGAAAACCATCGAGCAAATAAGCAACTTTAGAACCGACTCCGAAAGCAAAACCGGATGAACCCCTGATGCTGACATGGTCGCCATTCATTTTAATACCGGGAATATACTCAAGTGCTTTGTCAATATCTGTGATGTTCTTCTGAGTCAGACTTTTTAAATCAATTGTCGAAACAGATATTGGTACTTCCTGGACTGACTGAACACGCTTATTTGCTGAAACAATAATTTCGTTAGTTTTTAGAGATTGGGCTTCAAGCATGATTTCTATTATTCTTGCACTGTCTTGAGGAAAAGAGATGGTAGTTTTTCCAAGTTTGTATCCAATCATAGAAAAAACAATCTTATAGTTTCCTTTAGGAATTTTATGAATATGATATTTCCCATTGTTATCAGAATAAGTTCCGAAGCCGGTACCTTCCAGCCTTATGGTTACTCCTACTAATGGAATTTTTTTATCATTGTCAGTAATTGTCCCCTGAATATCATATGCATTCAGATTCAGCGATGCAAAAAATATCAAAAAAGTTATCAAATATTTCATCCTTATTCCTTAATATGAAAGTTATTTGTTGTCCGTTATCGGAATATTAAATTTTATAATATCATTAAGATAAAGTTTAGGACAAATTCTCAATGTCATTCAAATCCTTGTGCCTTCCTGCAGATAATTTATTTTTCTTAAGGTCAGCAAGCGATATAATATTTATCTTTATACCATCTATTTCACCTTCTAACCTATCATTGTAACAATCATCAAATTCAACTCCGGAAGCTTGTGAAATTAATTCAATGCGAACAGGTGGATTTCCCATACGAATTATCTTTCCAAATTCCCAAAAGTTATCATCATCAATCTCCGGAAAGTCAAAGCCAAATTCACGAAGAACTATCTTTACTTTGTCAATGTTATGTTTCTTGAATGAAATGAAAAAATCAATATCGAGAGTAGCACGGGGAAAGCCATAATATCCGACAGCAAATCCTCCTACGAGCAGGTATTCAACTTCGTATTGGTTCAACAACAGTAAGAACTCTTTGAAGTCTTTCGGTAGTTGGATTGTAGCCATATAATATTTGCCTCATATATTCTAATGCTTGTATTCGTTCTTGTGGTGTTTTGGAAAGCCAATAAGCTTTTTCATCGGATTCTTCTGAAAAAAACCCGATAGAAAAAGCAGTTTTATCAATAGTATATTGTTCGTCATCCATAATTCAAATATATGAAATATTTATAATTTATACAATTTTATAATTATCAAGTTGGAAATTAGTTTTTTCACTGAATTTTGCTAATCCAATTTTCAACAAAATCTGCTACTTCATGCCAATTCTCTTCGACTATTATCCAGTGTGCGTTATCTGGATACTCTTTATATTCGGCTGTCGGATATTTTTCTGCAATCTTTTTTACAATGGGTGCAGGTATGGTATGGTCAAACTTAGAGCCAATCACCAATAAAGGACATTTTACTGACTTTTCATCAACAAATGCAATTTTTTTATGCGATAATCCGGGGGCGGCTAATTCTAGGAAAGCCCTGCCTGAGTCATATACTAATTTATTGTAAAACTCCATGTGTTTACTCTCATCAATTTTATTGAATGCAGAATATTTCATGCTTTCAAATTTAATAAGAGTGGGCCGCAATAATATACTTTTTATAAATACAAGTTTCATACATTTTAATGCTGAAGTGGAAAATGAACTGATGCCTCCGGGAGGTGCGGGATTAAACAATACTGCCGCTTTTGCATATCCCTGAGATGTTAAAATCTGTGTAAGTAAACCACCCATGGAATGTCCGAAAAGAATTGGTTTTTCATCAAGTTTATCAATTTCTTTTTTGAGAAATTCTACATAATCATATAGACTGGTTTTCCCCAATGATGCAGGTAGTTCGTTTGTTGACTTAGCTTCATGATAAGGTAAAGTGGAATTTATACAATTATATCCTTTATCAGAAAAATATTGCTTGAAATTTTCCCAAATCCATCCCCCACCCCACATTCCATGAATCATAAATATTGTTTTTTGCACTTTTTACTTTCACTTGTTAAAAATTATTTTTCACTTTTAGTTATTCGTTATTCACTAAAAAGGTTGAGGTGGTATATTATCCCAATCAACCTTAATTCTAACAATATATGTTTTACCTTTTTCTATTTGTAATGCTGTTGGCATAGTATTATCACCAGTTAAAGTATAAACTCCTATTACTCTTTGAGCATCAATTTTGGTGGAATCATATTGCATAGATACAGCAAGATATTCGATATTAACAGGAGCATCCTTGATTTCGAGAGAAAATTCCGCGCTGTCGGATGGGTAAGGAAGAGATTCAAACTTTAGATATACATTACCTTTCATTATCTCAGAAATAATTCCGGAACTGTCCTTTGGAAATTCCTTAAAACCTGCAACGTAGATACCAAAAACCTTAGACGAATCAGGAAATTTATCTAATCCTCCGACAAATTCGACAGTACCTGTGAGATAAGAAGTGGTAGGTATTTCTTCATAAACATCAGGCTTCAAGCCCTCCTGACACGCAGAAATAATTAAGAAAAAACACAATAATAATATTTGGTATAAATATTTCATCAAATTTCTCTCTCCAAAATATAATTAGTAATATTAACAATAAAAGTTCCGAAAATATTCGGAAAATAATACTATTTGATTATCATAAACGGAATGGTTTGATAAATAGAATTATTTTTAATCTTTACAAAATACAACCCGTCAGATAAATCTTCAGTATTGATTATCCACTTCCCATTATGAATATAATAATCATTTTTACTTATAACATTAGAATTTTGAAAGTTACCTTTTGCCACGATTGTACCATATATATTCAGAATTTCACATGAAGATTTGATAGTATTTTCCTTATTGCTTTCGGCAAAATCTATAAAGCATAAATTTGCTACCGGATGTGGATAAACAGTTCCAACTTTAAAGTACTCTCCTCCCATGAGAGCATTGGTTGTAACAATCAAATTGACATCACAATCGGCTTCTCCTGTGTAAATGTTTTCTTTACCAAAACCGGAAAGTGGAATATAATGAGTACTGCAAGTATCACCAATAATTATTGTATCTCTTCTTGTTCCGAAATCCAAAGGACGAAAACATACGAGCAGACGGTTTGTATCACCGGGATTGAGATAAAATGGTATTTGCATTTGAGGTATTGAAAATTCAATATTCCATGAAAGTAGAATATCATATAATGGTAATACTTCATCTGATGTATTAAATATATTGATATACTCACAAGACATTTTCGTCAATCCTAATGTATCAAAGTCTAATCCTTTGGGTTTTTTATCGGAAAAGATTTCAAGCCGGTTAGATAAATCCAATACATTGACAGAAACTGTTGCAGTTGTGTCAATACATCCAAATTCATTTTCGACAATTACATAATAAGTGCCTGAATGGAAAACGATAATTCTTCTGTTATTGCTGATAATACTATCAGGATTTGATGTTTTTGACCAGCGATAAGAATAATAATTCTCTGTGGTTTGCAAAGCAACAGAATCATCTTCGCAAAATTCAAGTTTTCCAATGTTTTGAATCTTTGCGTCAGGCAGAGAATGCATTATAATATTTATAGATTGGGAATATACACATCCATTTGTGTCAATTATCGTAACAGAATAAGTACCGGAATCACTAACAACAATGCTGTCAGTTTTAGCTCCGGTTGACCAAATAATATCCCGATATTTAGCTTCAATCCAAAGTTTGATTGAATCACCCTCGCAAAATTCGGGGGTTTTGTTTGTTAAAATTTCAAATTCTGTTTTAGGAAATATTTTAACATCAACAGAATCCTTATAAACATAATCACACTCATGATTATAGGCAATCAACGAATAGTTACCGGGAGAATAAATTATTATATTTTTTGTTGTATCACCATTAGACCAAAGATAATGGTTGTAATCTTTGTCGCTGTAAAGTTGAATGCTGTCCCCTTCACAAAAATATAGAGGATAATCACTTAAAATTTTCGGATACAATGTATCATAAATGTGGAACTTATAAACTCCCTGCCCGACAACCCAACCTAAAGTATCGTTAACGAACCAAATATCATCAAGCGATATATTATTTCTTAAGCCACAATTACGTAATTCCCATGTTTTACCTCCATCAGAAGTATAGTGTATTTGCTCCTGCTGACCACACACCCAACCTTTTTTTTCACTTAAAAGATAAGCACCAAACATTGTTTTATCAGCAAGCGGAAATTCCTTCCATGATTGTCCGTTATTTGTTGTAATACGCCAACCTCCGGAATTGCCACCACCAAAGCACCCTCCTGAGAAAGGAACAAGAAAAGTATTTCCTACATGAGTGATTTCTTCCTGCCAATCTGATGTTCCTGATTTTGAAAATTTATACCATGTATTACCACCATTTGATGTTTTCCAAATCCATCCACTACTTGACGCATAACCATCTCCATCAGAAGTTTCAAGCATAACGTCAGACAGTCCTGTCTCCGGTTCATTAGCAATAAAAATTGACCAGGATTGTCCACCGTTTGTCGTCTTCCTAAAATATTGAGCTCCATCACATCCACCGCCGACAGCCATTCCTATATCCGGAGTAATAAAAAAAACTCCCCATATATCACCGCTGGCACCTGTATCAACGACGCTTCTCCATGATGCACCTCCGTCAATGGTCTTAAATACTCTGGCTTCTCCGGAAGTGTAACCAATTTTCTCGTTTGCAAAATGAATACTTTCAAGTTGATTAATTGTAGAAATAAAAGTAGTATCATAAAATATATTACCACCAATATCTAATGTATCAATAACCATATCCATTATTTTTGTCCCAGCCCAGGTTTCTCCACCATCGGTTGTTCTGATTACATTACCACCGTAACCACATGCCCATCCGTAGTCCGGATTATTATTGAGGAAAAAAATATCAAGCCAATATATACCGCTAAAGGGTGAAGGTATAGTAGTTACTTCTTTCCACTGGCTTATCGAAAGAGAAAAGCTTGAGAAAAAGATAACCAAAAAGATAATTATATGTTTAAATTTGTTTATTTTCATATAAAATTCATTTTTATAAACTTTAAATATAATATAAAATCGTTTACAAAGATGCAAGATTGTAAAATTCATAAAAAAAAATTTATTTTTAAAATCTTGAGAGTTTGGCATACTATTTATTTTCATTTTTAATTAATTTGATTAATCTGACGAAAACAAGTGTAGAAGCATAATTTCAAGATATTAACAAATTCTGAACAGCAATTTAGAAAAAATATCATTTTCTTATCTATTTGTTATAGTTTAAGTTAAGTTGTGGAGAAATTGAGGAAAAACTATATTGCCGGACATTCAATTTTATAAGTTCTTTATAATGGTTCACTTTGAAAAATCCAAGTATTTTTTTTCAAAAATAAAAAATTTATTTCTTGGCTGTTATAAAAAAAAATATCAAATTGACATCGGAAAATGAATTTAAAAAATTTTAAAAAATAGTACTTTGTACTATATGATTTTAGTAGTAAATTTTAAATTAGTTTTCCAACTGAAATGACGATTTTCATCCCAAAAGGGTGTTATAGTCAAAAAAAAATGTTATATTAAGAAAATATCAATTAAAAAAATAGTGAGGTGTGTGTGTCTAAACAAAATTTGGATGCGGAATTATTGTTTTCTCAAAATGTGACCGAAAAGGAAAATATAGAGCAAATTGTAGATAAAGACGTTGACCAGGTTGCTTATGCTTATTGGAAAAAGTGTTTGCAGATAATCAAGGACAACGTCAATTCACAGGTTTACAAAACATGGTTTGAACCCATAACCGCTCTTAAATACACCGACAATAAATTAACCGTTAAGGTTCCAAGTCAATTCTTTTGTGAATGGATTGAGGAACATTTTTATCCTTTATTACAAAAAACAATTTTTCAGGTTTTGGGTGAAAATGCTAAACTGCAATATCATGTTGTTGTTGATGAACATAGTGATAATTTGCAGAGTAGAATGATAAAGGTACCGGCTTTTAAATACCCTCCGGCATCAAATCAGATACAGTTACCCTTTGCAGATATGCCAAATTTACCGGAGTCGTTTCCATCGTACTTGAATCCCCGGTATACTTTTGATAATTTTGTCAAAGGTGAAAGCAATCAGCTTGCGAGTTCGGCGGCTTTGGCTGTCTGCAAAAACCCAGGAACTACACGTTATAATCCATTAGTTCTTTATAGCGATACCGGACTTGGTAAGACTCATCTTGTTCAGGCAATGGGTAATGCTATTCTCAGAAGATTTAAAAATCTCAGGGTGCTTTATACTACAAGCGAGAGATTTACTATGGAATTTGTAAACTCTATTCAAAACAACAAACAAAATGAATTTACAAATTTTTATCGCAGTATCGATGTATTGATTGTTGAAGATATTCAGTTCTTTTCAGGTAAGGAAAAAACTCAGGATAACTTTTTCCATACTTTTAATGCATTGCATCAGGCAGGGAAGCAATTGGTTTTGACAAGCGACAAACCACCTAAAGATCTTCATGATGTTGATGACAGACTTCTTTCGAGGTTTCATTGGGGCTTAATTGCAGATGTTCAGCCACCGGATTTTGAAATGCGTATGGCAATATTAAAGAAAAAAGATTTAACAAAAGCAGAAATATTTTTACTTG
>CAZEHW010000043.1:0-6676 GCA_964511865.1 uncultured Hyphomicrobiales bacterium
AAGCTTTTGATAGTTCCGATGACAAATATACAGGCACATCAGACATCCGGTCCTTCTATTGTATTGCAAAAAGCGGCTGTCGGGGCAATTAATGGTGTTCAGTCATCGGTTGACAGTTTACGCAGGACACTCGAGAATAATAGAAACGTGATGATGCAGGAATTGAAAGGTTTTGACGGTGTGCATGTAACTAAGCCGGATGGAACATTTTATTGTTTTGCAGATTTTAAATATTATACAAAACTGCATAAGATGAATTCAAAGCAATTAGCTGATTTGATATTGGAGAAGGTTAGGGTTGCAGTAGTTCCCGGTATAGAATTTGGAATGGAAGGATATTTCCGTTTATCAACATGTGGAACAGTTAAAGATATTACTGAAGGTGTAAAGCGTATTAAATGGGCATTGGACCCGAATTCGCCGAATGAATTATACATTGGACAAAGAAAATTAGTGAGGGATTGGGTATGACAAAATATTTAGAATTCGAAACACCGGCGATGAAGCATGCCAGGGAATTGGCAAGCGAGTACGGTTTGGAAAATCATGGTTTCAAGGATTTAGATACTGTTTTTTGGAATCTTCCTGCTCCTGCTTTATATGAAGAAGCTGTTTTCCGTGGAGAAGGACATATAGTCAATGGCGGACCTTTCCTTGTTTATACAGGCAAATGGACTGCCCGTGCTGCCAATGACAAGTATATAGTCAGCGAGCATACTACAGAAGATAAAATCTGGTGGGGTGAATACAATCGTCCGCTAACCGAAGAAAAATTTATGGGCATATATAATAGGTTAATGGCATTTTTACAGGGTGAAGAGCTTTTTGTACAGGATTGCTATGTCGGAGCCGATAAAAATTATGCAATTCCAATCAGGGTGATAACTGACCGTGCATGGCAAAGCTTATTTGCACGGAATATGTTTATCAGGCCAAGAACTATGGATGAATATAAGAAATTTGTTCCGGAATTTACAATGATTGCCTCTCCATCTTTCAAACTCGACCCAAGAATTGACGGAACTAGGACAGAAACGGCTATTACTCTTAATTTTGGTAAACGATTGGGAATAGTTGCCGGCTCACATTATGCCGGTGAAATTAAAAAATCCGTGTTTACCTTAATGAATTTCCTAAAACCACTCGAAGGTGTAATGGCAATGCACTGTTCAGCCAACGTGGGTAAAGAAAAAAGTGATGTTGCATTATTCTTCGGATTAAGCGGAACGGGACAAACGACTCTTTCTGCCGACCCGACAAGAAATTTAATCGGCGATGACGAGCATGGCTGGAGTGATGAAGGTATCTTTAATTTTGAAAACGGATGCTATGCAAAAGTCATAAGGTTATCTGCAGAAGCCGAGCCGGAGATTTATGCGTGTACCCGTCAGTTTGGGACAATTCTTGAAAATGTAACTTATGATAAGAAATCGAGATTGATAGACCTTGACGATGAATCGTTAACGGAAAATACCCGTGCTTCTTATCCAATGAATTTTATACCAAATTCTGTTGAAGATTTAAAAGTTGACGGACATCCTGAAAATGTTATATTCCTGACATGTGACGCTCAGGGAGTAATGCCCCCTATTGCAAGATTGGATATGAACCATGCTATTTATCATTTCATTAGCGGATATACTTCAAAAATAGCAGGGACTGAAATCGGTTTGGGTATCGAGCCGGAAATTGCTTTCAGTGCTTGTTTTGGAGCTCCCTTTATGGTACATCATCCATTTTATTATGCTAACTTGTTGAGGCAGAAAATGGAGCATCATAAATCCCGTTGCTGGCTTGTCAATACCGGTTGGGTAGGGGGTAAGTTCGGCGTAGGGAAACGTATCAGCATAAGACATACAAGAAACTTACTCAATGCCGCACTGGAAGGCAAGCTGGATAATGTTGAGTACAGGAAAGACAAACTTTTTGGTTTTGAAGTGCCTCTTTCATGTCCAAATGTACCTGAAGATGTCTTGGAACCTTCGAATGCATGGGGTAACAAAAAAGAATATTGGAACCGATATGATGCACTTGTTTCATTGTACATTGAGAATTTCAAGAAATATAGCGATGGTGTTCCTGACGAAGTTTTAGCTGCAGGACCGAAGAGAGTGAAAGAAGTGGAATCATAATGTAGAATGTAGAATTAGAAATTAAAGGACGGTTTGAGTTTCAGACCGTCTTTTTTTTCTAAATCTTAATGGAAAATTAAATAAAAATTATTATATTGCTTTTTTAATGTTTTATCAATTATAAATAAGGAGGATTTAATATGAAAAAAGGGACAAAATTTTTCGTTGCGGCAATCGCAATGTTTATAGGACTTTCGATGAGTTCTTATGCTCAATTGGAAGCAGGCTCTTTCGGCGTTGGAGCCAGTTTTGTAAGCAGTACACCAATGGCAATGGGTTATTATGCACTTGCTGAGAATATGGAAATTGGTGTTGGATTGGGATATCAGACAAGAAATTATGACATGGATGTTGAAGGCTTTAATGCTCCGGATCCCGGTTCTTCAATGAACTTTACAGGAATGTTTAAATACTTTTTATCCAAGGGAAGGGACGTATCTCCTTTTGTAGGCGGTATGATTGAATACAGCAGTGATTTAGACATTGGAGATGAAAATGCTTTGACCGGATTGGGTTTTGGAGCGATGTTTGGCGGTCAGGCAGCAATTGCAAAAAATTTACAGGTTTTTGGATATGTTTCTTTAGGATACTACTCCACGAGTCAGGAACAAGATGAAGTTACTCATACTTATACATATATCACACTTGCAGGCTCAGGTGTAGGAGCGATTTTCTATTTCTAAAATGAATTAAAATATTTAATATTAAGTCCCTAAGTCTTTCAAAGGTTTAGGGATTTTTTTACGCTACAAAGATTTCACAACTACGCTGTTTTTGGTATTAACTGACTTTTTCTTAAATTTAAAATTATCATTATAGAAATTAATAAAAATATAAATTTCTTTATCTCGTTTATTATTTATATTTTATATTAGGGAAAAATGAAAATTAAATATTTTAAAGACACAGATACACGACTCCTGAATTTCAATAATAATGAAATTCAAGAGACAAAAGATATAAATGAGAACATGCTTGTTGAACTTGATAAAAATGGTAATATTGTTAGCTTAACTCTTGAACATGCAAAACATTATGCTGATATTAATGATTTATCATTTCAACAATTAGCCGCAATATAAATACCAATAATCATGATGAAAAACATCATCACTTATCTCACGTAAAATTTTCTTTTTTTACTGTAACTAAGTTTATTATTTGCAAGCAATTATACTTTTCTGAATTAATATTCATTGATAAACCATTTCATTTCTTTGAGAGCTTATAATAAATTGTTTATAATTAACAAACGTTATCAATAATAAAACAGTTAGTTTTGTATAGATTTAAATGTAGCATAGAGGTAAATGAGCTTAATCTGGGAAATACCATTCATTGTTGTTGATGTGGAAACAACCGGTTCGGATTCCAAAAAGAACCGGATAACAGATATTGCCTGTGTTACAGTTCAGGGTGGTGAGATAATTTCAGAATTTGAATCACTCGTAAACCCGCACCAATCAATACCACCATTCATTGCACAAATGACCGGTATTACTTATGATATGGTAATAAATGCTCCTGAGGATTTCAGTGTATTCAAAGAAATATCCAATCAGTTTAATAATGACAATGCTGTTTTTACAGCACATAATGCGAGATTTGATTTTGGTTTTGTAAATAGTACTCTTGATCGAGTTGGTTTGGATGAGATAAAATCTCCTTTGCTTTGTACTTTGAAACTTGCAAGGAGGCTTATACCTACAAAGCAGAAAAAGAATGTTGGGTCACTTGCGGAGTATTTTGGTATTCCGGTTCATAACAGACACAGAGCAATGGGCGATGCCTCGGCAACTGCTAAATTTTTAATACAATTACTTGAAATTGCCGAATCTGAACATGGAATTACAGAGATTGAGGAATTACTAAAATTCCAGAATAAGTCAATCAAACATTTTGTGGCTCCATCGGAGACTTTGAAAAGAGTTGGCAGTCAGTTGGAATTACTCCCGGACTCACCCGGAATCTATAAGTTTTTCGACAGCCGAAATAAAATCCTATATATTGGTAAAGCAAAATCACTAAAAGAAAGAGTTAAGTCTTATTTTCATGTGGATACTTTTACTTCGAGAAAAATTGCAAATATGTTTCGTTTGATTCATAAGATTCAGTGGGAATGCACTGATTCGGAACTGGAAGCATTGCTACTCGAATCGAAATTAATCAAAAAGCATAAACCGCATTACAATACAGTTGATAAAAAATATAAATCGTATCCTTTTATTAAGTTAACTTTGGCTGATGATTTCCCAACTATACAAACATGCAATTCGATAGAAGCTGACGGTTCGGAATATTACGGACCAATACGCAGTACAGCATTAGCTGAAAAAATAGTACATAATGTTCAAAAGAGATTTAAAATCCGTAAATGCGAAGGGAAATTAAAGCCATCGCCTGACAAAAAGCCAAGTTTTTATTATCATATCGAGCAGTGCTGGTCTCCTTGTTCGTGTAAAATAACATCTGAAGAATACAAAAAGGAGATTGAAAGAATAAGAGTATATCTTTCCGGAGTTCCCGATGGACTGGTAGCACAGCTTGAAAGTCAGATGGAGTATTATTCTGATAATCTGGAGTTTGAAAAAGCAGAGAAAATAAAGCAGGATATTATTGGCTTGAGAAAGATTTTTGCTAAAGACGAGAAAAGTCCAACTTCCCTGAATAAAAGTAATTTTATACTTTTATTACCTGCTTCGCCTCAGGAAAAGATAATAGATATGTTCATGGTTAAAACGGGGTTGTTAAATTTCCATGGAACAATTGGAAGAAAAGCGGATTTATCTCATATTAAAGCATTAATTCATTCATTGTACTATAATGGACAATCGAATTTATCTGTTTTCACAAAAGAGGATGTTGACGAAATTCGCATTGTGTCAAATTGGATTCACCGCCAGAACGGGAACTGTACAATTTTACATCTTGAAAATAAAGATGAAGTTGAAATGCTGAATGAGCTTACATTAAAAGTAAGAGGTTTCATCTTTGAAGATGAACTCGAAAATCAAAATGAATATTCGTTATAATTTTCTTTCATTAATGCTTTGCATGGATTACCTTTGTAAATTCTCATTTTCTTAGTTTCACAATCGAAAAATGCTGTAGCAAGAGTTTGACCTCTTACTTCCTTTTTTTCTTCACTTCCCTTGACAGGTTCATTTTTTTTATATATCACCGGATGCCTGCAAAGAGAATAGGGTTCTCCTTCATGAGATGATAAAAATCTAATGAATTTTTCAGGATTGCTTGCTGGAAAATCAGCACTGGATATTAATTTCTGAAGCGATTGTAACCTCGGATTCGATGATAACTTAATATAGTCTTTATTTTGATAATAATAGTTTTCGGTAGTTCTGCCAATAGCGTGATTTGTATGAACAAAGATTCCTCCTTCAGGATAGCTGGCATCAACTTTCCCATCGGGTAATGTTTCAATAGAAGCAAAAGTTGAATTATTTAAAGATAATATATTATGATGCCATGGATAAGCTCTTGGTTCGACTGTAATTGTTTCAATGGCTTCAGCCATATTTTTTGATTCGAGAACTGATCTTCCAATGATATAACGCGGAATACCAACTTTAGGATTAATACAACTGATATAATTGGTGGTTTGGCAAATGCCCTGACTGTTAATCGAGGGACCAACACCTGATATTATTCCGGGATATGCCAAGGAATAAAAATTCACACCTGACGGGGTTATAGCTTTGAGCATCAGCATACGGTTAAAATAGGCGGCGTCTCCGTCTTCATTGTGGAAAAGCCATGTTTTGCCATCTTCCTTATAATAAATTGTCGAACAACCGGCTTCCAAATTCGCAAAAGAAGAAAGTTCGTTCTTGATTGTCAAAGCCCACATAATTTTAAAATCAATACCTGCACCAATTGCCATTCCCTCTACTTCCTGAGCATATTGGGGGAAGAGATTTCGGGTGTTATCAAGAAGCTCTTTAGCATATTTTTCTCCTTCGGATGAATTTGCAATCTGCATAAGATTATTGAACCATTCTTTTCTTTCATCCAAAATCAATTTCAAAGTTCCACCGGTTTTTCTACCGATTTGAAGACCTATTTCTCTGTAAGTACCTTTTACTTCCAGAAAGTCGAATGATTTTGGAATATTTTCAAGAAGAAGCTTTTGACTTTCTTCTTTTGAACAACCCAACTTAAGTAGGATTGGGGCTGATATTACCAATTTAATAAAATTTCGTCTTTTCATAATTTACAAATTTAATTAAAAACAGCTATTGATTAACTTTTATATTTTAAAAAAAGCTATGTATTAAAGAAAAATATAACAGCAATTTAAAAGAATTTTTTACGTTAATAAAAAAAAATGTTTATTTTGTACAAGGATTATAAAATAATAAATGAAAAAAGGTGAGATTATGAAACAGTTGGCTTTTTTTGTCATACTTGGAATATTTTTATTAATTGGAAATATACCTGTGATTAAATCACAGGAAGTAAAAGCTGAAGTTACGGTTAATGTTGAACAGTTGGAATTTGAAGCACGAAACAATGTTGCCACAATG
>CAZEHW010000043.1:6686-13055 GCA_964511865.1 uncultured Hyphomicrobiales bacterium
TCTCCGAAGCAGCCATTCTAACCGGCATGGCCGTGCTATTTCTGATTGTTTCCGTTCCGAAATGTCAACGGCCACGCCAACCATTCCAAGTGTTTCACCATTTTCATCCTGAACAATCGAAGTTGAAAGAGATATTGAAAATTACATCAACAATCAAAATTTTCTTAAGGACGATTGGGAAGGCGACCCAATAAATGTACAGATGACAATATATTTATCCGGTGGTTCCAATAATAGATATTCCGCAAAGATGTTTCTTATATCAACCAGACCTATTGATGGTCCCGGAGACAGACAGTCAGTAAATTTGAAATTATATGAAGATAAATGGGTGTTTGATTATGCTTTAGGCGCTAATTTGACATACAATCCACTAAGATTTGATGCATTTGCAAGTGTGATTGATTATTATATGCTGTTAGTTATAGGTTTTGAACTAGATACATGGGAAGAACTTGGAGGAAGTACAGCATTTGGAGATGCAAGAAGAATTGTAGAGTTGGGAGCCTCCAATAATGCAGACGGGTTTGCAACTTATTCAAATCCCGGAGAGTTTATAAAATACAATATCACTTCCGAACTGACAAATATGCGTTTTTATGAATTCCGAAAATTTATATTTGCATATTATGTTGACGGTTTGGACTTAATGGAGACATCGAAAAGTGAAGCTATGTTAAATTTGAAAGAGATGATTTACAACCTTGCTTTATACAAAAAGAATAAATTGGTTGAATCAAGTGTTTTGCTTGACTTATTTTTTGATTCAAAAGCTCAGGAAATAGCAAGTATTTTCAATGGACATGAGGACCCTAATGTATATGATAATTTAAGATACATTGACCCAAGAAATTCCACATTATGGGATGATTCCAAAGCAGGAAAAATGGGATATTAATATGCTCTTAAAATATTTTTAAATGACTTTTCTAATATATTCCTATAATTAAAGTTATTCCGGGATAATATTATGTAATTATTTTAAATCAACAATTGAAACAAAATATATATTTATATCGTAATATAATAAATATGTTAAAAATAAATTATAAGGACAAAAGATGAAAAAATTTTACTGTTTAGTAATTCTGATTTTAACCAATCTAACAATATTAATTATTAGTTCAACAAATGTCAATGCACAGCCCTTTACAAACACTGAAAGAAGTTTGGGGCTCGAACCAAGTATCGAAAGATATAATTACTCTGAATCATTCGGCGGCTCTGATTCTGCATGGATAAATCTGACAAAGAGAACAAGGATTTTCAATCAGAATAATCAGGTGGACAAATTTGAACAAATGAAATGGGATTCCATTGATTGGATAGAAGAAATGAAGTGGGATTATAATTATAGCGGTGATTTATTGACAATGCTGAACACTTTTTCATGGGGTGATGAAGGATGGAAGGAATCAGGAAAAAGCGAGTTTGCATACGATGCTTCCCGGCGAGTTATTTCAAATACGAATTCATATTTAAATGAAGAACAGGAATGGGTTATAGCCAGTATATCTTTGACTTCATATGATGATTCGGGTCGCGTTTCAGAGATTTTAAATTACAGAAATCAGGGTTATATGGCAGATACGACGAAAATGGTTTTTACCTATGATTCAGTTGGTAACCTAATAGAACTTTTGAACCAGAAATATATGAATGGCGAATTTTCGAATCAAAATGTAACCAAATATTACTATGAGAATTCAAATTTAATTTCTCAGGAAAATATGTTTTGGTATAGTACTCAACTTTATTACGATAATAAAGATTCAATTTTTTATGATGAGTTTGGAAGAAGAACATCCAGATTGCATTATAAATATTATGATGGTGATTATTCAAAAGATTACAGATACATCTGGACTTTTGACGAGAATGACAGGATAATAGAGGAAACCTATCAGGATTGGGAAGCAATAGATTGGGCTGATCCATGGAAAAATACGATGACTTATGATGAAGCCGGGAATTTGATAGAACGTTTTAAAAAGCAATTACGAAACGGGAATTGGACAAACAAGGAAATAACCCATCTAACATTCAATACATCAAATCAATTAACTGATTTTTCATATTATATCTGGATTGTTGACGATTGGCAAAGAAGTGTAAAGTTCACTTATGAACATGAGCCGTTAGAAGTTGAAGAAAATTTATTCATTAAAAATGAGCTAATCAACTTTCCAAATCCATTTTCAAATGAGACAACAATTATATTTTCTTTGGATAAATCTACAGATGTAAATATTTCCATTTATGATATTAACGGGAAAATTCTGAAAAGTGAAGTTTTAAAGGGATTGGCTTCCGGTGAACAGCAATACAAATTTAATTCCGGTAATTTGCCATCAGGAATATATTTATATAGAATTGAAAATGGAAGAGAACAATATTTTAACTCTTTTGTGATAAATAAATAGAAAATATATAATATTTCTAAGGTCTTCATCCTGAGTTATTCTGAATAATTGGATAGTTCAGGATGATTTTTTTTGTTGCGATTGCCTCGTCAATGCACTTTTCACTATAACAGTTTCATTTAGATTCCTACATTCGCAGGAATGACAATTGTTTCGTAAAAATGACATTTGTTGTGATGAGACTCCTCGTTGTAGCAGTACTCTGCAAAATATAATTTTGAAAATATTGGAATCATATTTAGGAAAATTCAAGAATTCATTTTTTTTATAAATCTACAAATGTTAATTTAAAATTTTATTAATTATAAAATTTGAAAATGCAGGAAATTTTAATACACGAAGTTGGTTTGCGTGATGGTCTTCAAATAGAACCTGAACCAGTCCCGACAATAACAAAAACACAATGGGCTGATGATATGATAAGCTCAAACATTGATATCATACAGCTTGGCTCTTTTGTAAATCCTAAAAAGGTGTTTCAAATGGCTGATACAGATGACCTTTTTGAATATTATAAGTTACCCGAAAATAAGCCCGAAAAGGCAGTTTTTTCAGGTCTGGTATTAAATGAAAAAGGATTAGAGAGAGGTATGGCTTGCGGTGTCGACATGTTTTGCATGGGAGTATCTGCAAGCGAAACACATAGCTTGAAAAATACAGGAATGACTACAACTGAAGCACAAAAAACGATTATTAAAATGGCTAAAGATGCGATGTATGAAGGAAAGAAAGTACAGGCATCTGTTCAATCAGCTTTCGGTTGTGGTTTCGAAGGAGATATAGATGAGGAGAAAGTCTATTCCATAATCAAAGAATATATGAATGCAGGGATTACTACTATTAGTCTGGCTGATACTGCCGGGTATGCAAATCCTGCGAAAGTAGAGAGAATGTTTGGGATGATACACGAGATGGATAAAAATTTTATTACTGCCTGTCATTTTCATAATACTTTTGGAATGGGATTAGCAAATGTGTATGCGGCTTATAAAACAGGAGTAAAAATATTTGATACAGCTTTTGGCGGATTAGGGGGATGTCCATTTACAAAGGTTGCGGCTGGAAATGTGGCAACTGAAGATGTGGTTACGATGTTTCAGGAGATGGGTTTCAGAAATGATATTGACCTTAGCAAATTAAAAGGGATTCCGAGATATGCTTCGGGATTTTTTATAAAGGATTTGCCGGGAATGACATATAAATTGGATGGGATTAAGCATTAAAAGCGGGAGAAGGGAAAAGGGAGAAAGGAGAAGGGGTAATATATTAATTTTGAAATTTTTAAAAATAAACTTGATGAATATATGAAATTGTTGGAAGGAATTAGAGTATTAGATTTAACGAATGTGCTTTCGGGACCTTTTGCAACATTGCACCTGGCTTGGCTGGGTGCTGAAGTTATTAAGGTTGAAAATCCTGTCGGCGGCGATTTGGCACGAAAGCTCGGATGCGTACCGGAGTATAATGATAAGCTTTTAGGGACAAGCTTTTTAGCTCAAAACGCAAATAAAAAATCCATGACTTTAAACTTAAAGGAAGATAAAGCTAAAGAGATTTTCAGAAAAATGGTTGCGACAGCAGATGTTTTAGTTGAGAACTTCAGACCGGATGTCATGGAACGTCTTGGATTAGGATTTAAAACACTCTCGGAAATCAATCCCAAATTAATTTACTGTGCAATTTCCGGTTTCGGGCAAACAGGACCGGATGCCAAAAAGCCGGCTTATGACCAGATAATTCAGGGCTTAAGCGGAGTTATGGCTATCAATGGCGATGAACGGTTAAATCCCCTTCGTGCCGGCTTTCCTCTTTGTGATACAGTCGGCGGATTGAATGCGGCATTTGCAATCATGTCAGCATTGTATCACAGGGAAAGAAGCGGAGAGGGACAATTTATTGATATTTCTCTGCTGGATTCGGTAATGCCGTTGATGGGCTGGGTCGCTGCTAATCTTCTCATTGGCGGACAAGAACCCCAACTTCTCGGGAATGATAATTTTACAGCAGCTCCTTCCGGTACTTTTAGAACAAGAGACGGTTATATTAATATAGCAGCAAACAAACAGGAGCAATGGGAATCCGTTGCTGATTTGCTTGGTGTTCCTGAGTTAAAAGAAGATTCAAGGTTTAAAGAAAGAGATGCACGCAAGAAAAACAGGTTCGAGCTAACACCTTTATTGGAAGAAAAATTGGTTGAGAAAGAAACTTCTTATTGGTCGGATGTTTTAAATAAAGCAGGAGTTCCATCAGGAGAGATTTTGTCTTTATATGATGCATTAACGGCTCCACAAATAGAGCATAGAAAAACTTTTTCTGAAGTTGATGTCAAAGGAATTGGACCAGTTAAACTATTCAATATGACAGCGAAATTTGATAAAACTCCCGGGGCAGTTGAGTCTCCCCCACCACTTTTATCCGAGCATACAAATGAGATTTTGAAAGAACTTGGTTTTTCGGAAATGGAAATCACAAAATTGAGAGAAGAGAAAGTGATTTAAAGGGAGAAAGTATTATTACATTATACTTTTTATATTCGAATATTTACTAATTTTGTTTTAAATTTTGTATTCATTTGAGGGTAATAACATGAAAATGCTTTCAATATCTTTAATACTTGATAATAGCATTAAAGTAATGAAGAGATTTCCCCTACTTATCTTGATTGCTTTTTTAGGAAGTATCGCATTCAGCATGACTGTACAAATGCATCCAAAGGATACATCCTTGGAATTATTCAATAAAATCGGTCTGATGTGCCTAATCGCTGTTTTCATAACAGGTGCCTTGTATTTATTTACTGAAAGAAAAAACTTCAGTACTTTAAAAAAGCATTTATTTGTTTTTTTGATAACAGTGCCAATTTTAATTGTGTATTATTTCAACTTCAGTTTGGAATCGGAAGACAGCATACGGCTTGTCATTTTAATATTTACAACTATCCTGATAATAACTCTTTCTTATCCTTATGGCTCAAGTACACAAAATGACTTTTGGTTTTTCAATAAAGTTTTGTTCTTAAGGGTGCTTGTTTCCGGTTTATTCACTTTTATATTATATGGAGGATTATCTCTTGCTCTTTTAGCCGTTGATAAATTATTCGGAGTTGAAATTTCGGGAAAGGTATATCAGCATTTGCTCATCTGGCTTATGGGGATTTTTAGCATTTTCTTTTTTCTTGCGGGAGTTCCTGCCGATTTGGATGCATTTTCTGAAAAAAAGGACTACCCAAAAAGTCTGAAGATTTTTACCCAATTTGTTCTGATTCCTTTAGCTTTTCTTTATATGCTAATTTTATATGTCTATGCAATTACCATTCTTTTCAAATGGGAACTGCCCCGCGGAATGGTAACAAGCTTGACTCTTACTTATTCTGCTATCGGAATTTTGTCAGTACTTTTTGTTTTTCCACTTATCGGAACAAGCTCTAACCGTTGGATGAAACTATTTCAAAATTGGTTTTACCGCTTGATTTTTCCTTTGCTTTTTCTTATGGGATTCGCCATTTACCAAAGGGTGAGCGACTACGGCATAACAATTGACCGTTATTTAAGCATTGTTGCAACATTATGGCTCTTTTGCATGGCTTTGTATTTTACTTTCTCCGGTAAAAAGAATATAAAAATAATTCCGGTTAGTCTAATAATTATCGGATTTCTGATTTCATTTGGTCCTCAAAGTGCTTTTACAGTATCTGAGAACAGTCAGTTTAACCGTTTTAATAAGTTCATCAAAAGATATCATCTGCTCGACAAAGAAAACCTTAATAAAACAGTTTTTGTGAAGGAAAAGGAATACCATAATATAACATCCATTGTTGACTATCTGATTGATTTCCACCAATCAGACAGGGTATATGAGGTTTTACACCTGAAATCCAATATTGCAGTTGACTCAATTAAGAAAATGACCTCATGACCTAACTCTTGGAATAGTCTTAATTTATTTA
>CAZEHW010000043.1:13065-18417 GCA_964511865.1 uncultured Hyphomicrobiales bacterium
GAACTCATATGAAGCATCAAAACTTTTAAAAATTGATGTTAAGAATGAAGATTATCAATGTAGTTTCTCGAGAAATAACAACAATTACGAATCCTTCTCTATTTCAGGTTACGACAAATTTTTCGAATATGAATATAATGAAAATGCCGAATATGTGGATGGTGAAATACAAACTAATGAGTTTTACACAAAAATAGATGTGAAAAAGCCTGCATTAAATTTCATCTTGAAAATTGGCAATAAGGATACTTTACAGCTTGACCTCAGCAAAATAGTAAGCGATGCAAAACAAAAGGATAAATTTGATTTTGAAGACCTTCAGAATCATACTGTTGAAAATAATACTTTAAAAATAAAATTTATCCCGACAGCTTGCAACGGAAATTCTAAAAGAATAGAATATTTAAATGGTTATGTTTTCTATTCGGTTAAGAAGTAAGATATGTTTTAGGATTTATATTTGAATTTATTTCGTTAAGAAATTTATTATTCATTCCGAATGAAGTAGTGAATATACAAGGAAATATTTCGCTTCGCTCATTTTGAGAGGATTCATATGAGTTTAGATTCTCCCCACCAATTCTTTGGGGATATACAATTGAAATTTTATTAGAGTTGTGATTTTATGGAGCAGAAATCCAAGGGTAAAAGTTGCAATATACATTTCGGAATAATATTATTTAAAATAATATGACAAACCAATCCCAATAACTTCTTTCATTTGGAGACGCGGACCTGAGCCAATTTGAGTTTTGACATGATTAACATATTCATACAATGGAACTTTAGTATCGTGGTCGTAAATAATATGTAAGAAAAGGTTTGCTGAAATTAATTCGTTAACCTTCATCACAATCATTATTTCACTGTCAATATCGTAATTACTTCTATTTTTAATATTCTTATCTGTGTAATTATTAAAGATTTCCAATTTGGATGAAAAATCAATATTTTCCATTAATTTTACTTTATAAGCAACTTTCAGGAAAGCACCGAAATCAGATTTGAATCTTTGTCCGTTTTTTATTATTTTTCCGAGTGAATCCTTTACGGCAGGTTCACCTGTGTAAGTGCCTATGTCGGCAATTTCAATATCATTCACTATGATAAACTTTCCGGTCATAGGTGAAATATATAATGAAAATTCTTCATTAGGTTTAAAATCCATACCGATAGATGTTATCAAATATGCGGGAGCAAAAAAACGTGAAATAACAATGGAATTATTTGGATTATTATATCCCGGGGAAAACTGTGTCTTGAAGCTGAGCAATCCTGTGTAGTAAAATCTCTCAAGTGCTTTAAATCCGAATTTAGAACTAATATCAATGACATCCTGATTTGTTCTTAAACCAAATTCCTCGGAATTCTGAAGCCCGTACTTTAAGTCCAAAGTATTGTCCCATGCGAATTTATCTTTTTTTAGATTTGCAAATAAGCTGACAATACCAGTTGCTGAAACAGTATTTTCACCACCTTTTGCCCAGTTCAGACACGAAATCTGATTGAAAATAAGGGAAGCATAACCACCCTTATTAAATTGCTGAAAGAAATCCCGTGAATTGGATACTGAATCAGCAACCTGAGCTGACAGTTGATTTAAATTCAAGAGCAGATAAATAAGAAATATTTTTTTCATTTTAATAAATAAACCTTTTTGTAAAAATTAAAGGTACAAAATTATACTTTTTTGTAAATAAAGAAAATATCTAAAGAAATTATTAATTGATTCGTCTCAGTAAAAAAGTGATTATTTGATAATTATATAAGGATTAGCATTGTTTTTCGAATTATTTAAAGAGACTAACTTAAGAATTAATAATAGAGTAACCGGATTTGTTGTATTCTTATTTATTGTTGCAGGTACATTTAATAATCTAAAAGCACAAGATAAAATTGAATATTACAAAAATAAATTTGGAAATAAATGTGCTAATGAGAAGATAACAGATAATTTCGGAAACGGCTTTGATTCGCTATATGGTACACGGAATTTAAGGACAATTTTACATGGGATTGCGTACCGCGGAGGTGCTAATAATTTCTATCATAAATTGAATAAAAGGGATAACCACAATCCACTCCCTCAGGATGGTCTGAAAAATCTTGTTAAACAGGGCTTCTCATCAGCTGTTTATCTTTATGGAACTAATTTTTCGACTGCGCAGAAATTTGCTGTTAATGAGAATACAAACGATACATTGAATTATTATCAAATCGGTGGGAATAATAAAAAAGAGTTAAGAAAGATTATGCTGATGGTTAAAGACGCAATTAATAATCCGGAAAAAGGTCCGATATATTTTCATTGTTGGAACGGATGGCATCAGTCCGGCTATATTTCATCAGCCATTTTAATGCAATTCTGCGGGATCAGCAATAAAGAAGCTTATCAATATTGGATTGATAATACTGACGGTGTGAATAAGGGATATGATAATGTTAAGAAATTAGTCAAGAATTTTGTCCCATTCAAAGATATTACAATAGACAAAGAATTGAAAGAAAAGATTTGTCCCTGCTTAAAGAAGTGAAATTCAAACCTATTTTGATATTAAATTAATCTGAAATTTCATTATAAACATCATAATATTTAGAGCTTTATTAAATAAGTAAATAAGATATTATTCAAATTGGAATATTCAATGTAGTATATTTTACCACAATTTTTAATGCTGTAATTCTACAAAAATATCATATAAACTGTTATAAACAAAGCTTTTACAATTTCGTTTTTTTGTATATAGATATTTGTACAAATATGTTCGTTATTTGAAAACAGAAAGTGTCCTTACTAGTTGAATGATGTCCGGGACGTACAAGCCCAGTTTTGTATTTCATAGTTGAACCTCATATAAGAAACCGTTTCGAACTCCCGGACTGATTTTTTCAATATTGACAGTAACAGATGTTTTGTTTTTTACGGATTACATTTAGTAATTATTAAGTAAACAGCAATCAACCGTTTCGGTTAATTATAGATTAGGTGGTTTGGATTAGTTATTTAATGTCGGAAGTATTATTGATATTTAGATTTTTATCATAGTTGAACCTCAAGTAATCCTTCATAGCTTCGGGCATTAATAGGTTAGGAACAGATGTCAGGCTTTTTGGACGAATAAGGGGAACTTGTTTTCATGGATGCGTGCGGAGCTATCATTTTATCGATAGTCATTTAATAGCTCCGCACAAATTTTAAATAATAATGTAATAAATATTGAACGAGAAATAAAATGGGAATACAATCAGAATTCAACTACGGAATAGGTTTATGTAACTATTCATTCGCTTTCTCAAATTTAAATAATGACGAAGAAAGTGAAAAACAGGAATTTGAAAAACATAATAGCAGTTTTGAATATCTTGCATCAATTTCAAGGGAGTTGTTTAACATTAAAGCATTGAATATTATTCCGGTGAAAACAAATATTTTCCATAGTTGGGCTTTTACCTGCTTATAATATTTATTTTGAAATATTTTTTAGATAGAGTAATCCCTATAGGGATAAAGAATACTTGTGTTTGTTGTATTACCATAGTGTAATCCCTGTCGGGATAAATAAAAAATCAGTGAAATGATATAATTCAATTAATCAAGGTTAAATCAAAAAAGCCCGTCATATGAATAAATGACGGGCTTTGTTTTTTACCTTAGGAGGAATCAACATAAAATATAATATTTTGCAGGTTCATCAAACCAACAAAATAATTTTTCAAATATTGTGAATTGTTTTTAGTCCATAATCTTCCTTAAAAACGCCGGTTGCTCATAGTTTTTCAAAGAAGCTTTTTTGTCAAATCCCATACCAACCGGGATTTTATCTGTACTGTTTTGTACTGCTTTATCAGTGTCCATTGAGTTTTCCTCTTCGGGACTTCCGAACCTGCGAACATACGCAGGAACATCTAGTTTTTTCAATTCGTCTTCACCTCTGGGACTGACCTGACGTCCCATTGGAACGGCAACCTTTTCAGGAATTGGTTCAACTTTTTTGTCTAAAGTAATATTGCTCATATTACCGGCTTTTACATTGAACATATCTCTTTCCTTGAAGCCAATATTAGTTGCAGTCCTTTGCATTTTTGGTCTTTCCGCCTTGTTGTTAAATCCTGTGGCAACAACTGTAACCATTAACTCTTCCATTGGCTCGCTAACAAGAACAACACCATGAATTAAGTTAACATCAGGTCCTGCACATTCTTCAATCATAGCAATTGCCTGCGCTACTTCGTGCAATCCTGTAATTTCTTCGTTGCCAGTTATATTAACAAGAACTCCCTGAGCTCCGGCAATCGAAATGTTTTCGAGCAACGGAGAATTCAAAGCATTCTTTGTTGCTTCAATTGCACGGTTTTCACCGGAAGCAAGACCAATACCCATTAAAGCATCGCCCATGCCTTTCATAACACTTCGGACATCGGCAAAATCCACATTTACCAAACCGGGCTTTGTGATGATATCCGAAATTCCTCTTGTTGCATTATAAAGCACGTCATCAACAATCATATAAGATTGTTTGAAAGTAACCTTTTTATCGGTTATTTCTAAAAGTTTTTGATTCGGAATTGTAATCAAAGCGTCAACATATTGCTTTAATTCTTCAATTCCCTCTTCAGCGATTCTTGCTCTTTTACCTTCCCAAGAAAAAGGTTTAGTAACAACCGCAACGACTAAAGCATCTAGTTCTTTTGCGACTCTGGCAACGATTGGTGCTGCACCGGTTCCTGTGCCGCCGCCCATTCCGGCAGTAACAAAAACCATGTCGCTATTTATCAATGCTTCCCTAATTTCCTCAATATTTTCTTCAGCAGATATTCTGCCGACTTCAGGATCTCCTCCGGCACCTAAACCACGGGTAGTTTCCTTCCCGATTTGAAGTTTCATTTGTGCCAAATTAGTATCCAGAACCTGTTTGTCAGTATTAGCCGAAATAAAACTTACACCGGTTAAGTTTTTTTCGATCATGTTGTTGATAGCATTTCCCCCGCAGCCACCAACACCAAAGACACGAATCTTTGCTCCGTTTAAAGCCTGGTTGTCCAGTTCTATCATTATGCTTCCCCCTAAAAATTAACAATTCTTGTAACAATTTTCTTTAGTAATTTTTTTTCTCTTTATGCTTTTTTAAAATATTCAGAACTATTTGTGATTAATTCCATATCTGATTACCAATAGACTAAAGCTCTTTCATAAAATCTTGCACGTATTTCAATATTGACTGTTTTTCTTTTTTCGATTCCTCTTTGTCCTTTTTAGTCTGTTCTATTACAGTCTGTGTCTTCCTGTCTTTAAGACCATACAAGGCTAAGCCCACTGCTGTGGAATAAATTGGATTTTCAACCTCAGGACCT
>CAZEHW010000044.1:0-8609 GCA_964511865.1 uncultured Hyphomicrobiales bacterium
GTGGAATCCAAAAGATGTTAATAATTCGGGTGGTGATAGATTTGATTTGAGTATTCTCGGATTAGATTACATTACACAAATTAAAATAAAAGATATTTCAAGAAGGATATTATCAAATCCTCAACATCCAAATTATGATGCGATAATTTCAGGTTTTGACCTTGACGCAGTTGTTGGAATTAATTTCGAGAGGATAAAGTGAGAATTTACTTGTTCATATTTTTGTTGTCAACAATTTTATTGTCTTGCGTTGAAACCCCGACAGCTCCAAAGAATAATATTGCAGAATTAGGTGAGCAAGGAGCTTATATTCTTTGTGAAGGTTTCTATGGTCAAAACAATTCTTCTTTAAGCAGATATGATTTCACAAATACATCTGTTTATAACAATTTCTTTCATCAGATAAATGGGAAGAATATTGGTGATACAGCAAATGATATTGTTATTAAAGGAGATACTGCTTTTATTGTTGTTTCAACGCAAAAGAAAATCATCTCGTTTAATACAAAGACAGGAAAATTAATTTCTGAAATTCTGATAGTAGAAGGGAAATATCCCCGAAAAATAGCTGTATTGAATGATTCAATCATACTCGTTACTGACTTATACTCTCATTGCTTTTGGGTAATAAATTTTATTAATTCCGAGATAATGAAAAATGTACTAACAGGACCTGCTCCCGAAGGTATCGCTGTTTACGAAAATTATATATTTATTGCAAATTCCGGTTTTGGTGATTACCTATCAAACGAACCGAGAGCAGGTACTATTTCAGTTCTCGATTCCCGGACATTGAACGAGATAAAATTATTCTCTCATTTGCCTAATGTTATAGAATTAAAAATTTCAACAAAGCATCAAAAACTTTATGCAAGATATAATCATTTACCAAAATACACTGACTCTCTTGGTGGTATAGTCGAATTTGACATTTCAACTTTATCAGAAACAAGAAGATGGAATGACAGGGCAGGGCAGTTAGCATTTTCCGAAAATGAAGACACATTATATTATAATTGTGATGATGGTGTGAAATTTATTGATTTAATAAATTCACAATCTATACCGGAATTACTTATCTATAAAACAAAGAAAACTGATTATTGGTATTCACTTGCTTTTAATAAAAATAATCTTTGGATTGGAAATGCAAAAGATTATCAATCAAATGGCGAAATTTTGATTTGTGATATAAATAAACCTCAAAATCCAGTAGAAAAATTCAATGTTGGATTAAATCCCAACACAATAGTTTTTTTCTGATTGTCATATTTCCTAAATTGCTTGTTTTTGATTGTTGATTGAACGAAAAATACAGGATTTATGCAGAAAGAAAACAATATTAAGAAGAAATTTATAGCTGTCAGAGGTGCAAGATTACATAATCTGAAGAACATTGATGTTGATATTCCACACAACAAGCTGACAGTAATAACAGGTGTGAGTGGTTCAGGTAAGTCAACTTTGGCTTTTGATACGATATATGCAGAAGGTCAAAGGAGATTTGTTGAGAGCTTATCTGCTTATGCTCGTCAATTTCTCGTAAGGATGGCAAAACCTGATGTGGATTCTGTTACAGGAATTCCTCCAGCAATTGCTATAGAACAAAAACCAGCATCCCGCAATCCACGTTCAACTGTTGGAACAACAACTGAGATTTATGATTATTTAAGGTTGCTCTTTGGAAGAATAGGGAAGACCTATTGCAAGGATTGCGGGCAATTGGTTAAACGTGACACACCAACATCAGTTGTTGAGGATTTATTGAAGAACAAAATTGATGAGACTATCTATATTTTATTTCCATTTTCACAACAATCGAAATTTTCAGAAGAAATTGATAAATTTAAAAGCATGGGATTTTTCCGTTTGCTGGACAAAAAGACAAATGAGTTGATTAATCTTGAAGAAATTGAAGACCTGAAGAAAATAAAGAAGGAAAATCATCTCGTTTTAGCCGATAGATTTAAACTTCAAAATGATAAGGAATCAATTACACGTATTACAGATTCTATTGAATTGGCTTTTAGAGCAGGAGAAGGGAGAATCGAAATTCGTAATATTACTTCAGGAGAAAATAAAAAATTCAGCAAAGAATTTGAGTGTACGCATTGCGATATACCATATTTTGAACCTGAACCACGATTGTTTGCATTTAATAATCCTTATGGAGCATGTCCTCACTGCCAGGGTTTTGGAAGAACAATGGGTATTGACGATGAACTTGTTATTCCCGACAAGACACGCTCAATCAGCAGAGGAGCAATTCATCCTTTTAACACTGAAACTAATGCCAAACACTTGAGAGCTTTAATTAAAGTTGCCGCAAAATATTCGATTCCTGTCAATGAACCAATCTCTTCTTTAACCAAAAGTCAGCTTGATATAATCTGGGATGGAGCAAAGGATTATATAGGCATTAACGGCTTTTTTAAATATCTTGAAGATAATTCATACAAAATGCACTACCGTATTTTAATGAGCAGGTATCGTGGATATACTAAGTGTAGGGTTTGTGACGGTTCAAGAATAAGGACTTCCGGAAGACAGGTATTCGTAAACGGAAAGAACATTCCTGAGCTCATTGAGTTACCTTTAAATCAAGTACTTGAATTTTTTAAAGACTTAAAACTCACAAATTATGAAGAAGAATTAGCCGGACAGGTTATTAAGGAGTTAATCTGGAGATTAAGTTTGTTGGTTGATATAGGTTTGGAATATTTAACATTATCACGTTTAACTCATACTTTGTCAGGTGGCGAAGCACAGAGAATTAATCTCTCTTCAGCATTAGGTTCTTCGCTTGTCGGAACATTGTATGTACTCGACGAACCAAGTATAGGTCTTCATCCCAGAGATACTGGAAGATTGCTGGATATACTTTTCAAATTACGAAACCTCGGAAATACAATTATTGTTGTTGAGCATGATCCTGACATAATTAAACAAGCCGATATGCTTATTGATATTGGTCCTGCCGCAGGTGAACATGGCGGAAATGTAGTTTTCGCTGGGAATATAGAACAAATATACAAAAGTGAAGAATCATTGACCGGTCTGTATTTATCAGGTAAAAAGAAGATTGAAATTCCTAAGAAAATCAACAACGGTAATGGTGATTTCCTTAAAATATATAATCCCAAAAAGCACAATCTGGATATAGATGAAGTTTCGATTCCATTGAATTGTATTACCGTAATTACAGGAGTTTCGGGCTCAGGGAAAAGCACCTTAGTTAATGATGTTTTATACGAATATCTCTATAAATTTTACTCCGGATATGATGGATATTTCGGACTCTTCGATAAAATTGAAGGTGCAGGACTTTTAACAGGAATTGAATTTGTTGACCAATCACCAATTGGTAAATCCACTCGTTCAACTCCAGTTACATATACCAAAGCATTTGATGCAATCAGGGAATTGTTTGCAAATACACAGGCGGCAAAACAATTGGGATATCCTGCCGGATATTTTTCATTCAACATTCAGGGTGGCAGATGCGAAGAATGTCAGGGTGACGGGACAGTTACTGTTGATATGCAGTTTCTACCGGATGTCCATCTTGAATGTGAAGCATGCAAAGGAACACGCTACAAAAAAGAAACAAGAAATATTCAATTCATGGGAAAATCCATTGTTGATGTTTTGAATATGACAGTTGATGAAGCTCTTGAATTCTATAAAGACTTTAAAAAAGTAACAAATAAGTTAGCAGTTTTACAAAAAGTTGGATTAGGATATCTGCGATTAGGACAGCCCTCTGTTATGCTTTCCGGTGGTGAATCACAAAGAGTAAAACTTGCGGCTCATCTCGACCAAAAAACCGATCAGAAAATACTATTTATATTTGATGAACCTACAACGGGTCTGCATCTTCATGATATTTCCCGCTTAATTGGTTGCTTCAGGGATTTGGTAAAAGATGGACATACAGTATTAATTATTGAACATAATTTAAATGTCATTGCTTCATCAGACTGGGTTATTGACTTAGGACCCGAAGCAGGGGAGAAGGGCGGCAAACTCGTTGCTTTCGGGAAACCAAAGGATATTCCTGATAATGAAAATTCCCATACAGGAAAAGCTTTGATGGAGTTTTTAGGGGAGAGATGACAGGGAAAAAAAGCAGAATGTCTGAACTATTGATTAACCTGATTAAATGATTTCGCTGAATTTAATATAATATTGGTTTTCTCCAAAGTGTCACTCAGAACGAAACAAAGTAAAGTGAAGAATCAGAAAATTATATAAATATTGAATTCCTCACAACGTTAGGAATAACTTTTACAAATTCTTTTGCTTATATTATAGTCATTTCAATTAGTTAAAACTTTATAAACTTTTAAACTGTTCTTTTATAAAAACTTTCCGCTTCATCAACATCTTCAGGACTACCAATAAAGATCGGTACTCTTTCATGAATTGATTTTGGCTGAATATCCATTATTCTTGAATATCCGCTACTTGCTTTTCCGCCTGCATGCTCGACTATCATCGCCAGTGGATTTGCTTCGTAGAGCAAACGGACTTTTCCATTGGGATAATTTGTTCCGCCAGGGTAGAGATAAATACCTCCGTTATGTATTGTTCTATGAACATCAGCTACAGCTGCAGCTACATACCTGAAATTATAAGGATGTTTATTATCTTCAGTAGGTGTTTTTAAATAGTCGACATAGTTTTGCACCCATTTATCCCATAGGTAAAAATTACCTTCATTACAGCTGTACATTGCACCTCTGGATGGTATCCTTAGATGGTCTGTTACCAATAAAAATTCACCTATGTCAGGGTCAAGACAAAAAACACTTACTCCGTTTCCTGTTGTATAAACAAGAATGGTACTGCTTCCATACAAAGCATATCCTGCGGCAACCTGATTTTTCCCGGGTTGAAGGAAGTCTTCCTCGGTGCCGTCAGTCCTTAACTCGGGATTTTTCCTTTTGTACAAAGAAAAGATGGTTCCTATTGTAATATCCACATCAATGTTTGATGAGCCGTCGAGAGGGTCAAAAGTCATCACATATTTACCCTTTTCATATTCATCAGGTATCTTAATAATATCTTCATGTTCTTCGGAAAGCATAGCACAAAGTTTTCCGCATCTTTGCATTGTTTCAATTATTACGGTATTGGCAAACTCATCAATTTTTCTTACCTGCTCACCATGAACATTTCTATACTTGGTCATACCCAATATATCATTTAATCCTGCTCTCCTGACTTCATGAGAAATCATTCTCAGAGCAAAATTGAAATCATGCATAATTGCAGTAAAATCACCGGTAGCTCTAGGATGCAAATCTTCCTGTTCACTGATAAACCTGTCTATAGTTACAAGTTTTGTTCTGTCACTTATGGTCATATATCCTTTAAATTATTATTGCAAATATTAAACTTACAAAATAAACAATTTTTGTAATTTTCAATAATATTTTCAAATGTATTTGTTCGATAGTTATGTTTTATGTTCAATTGAGGAGTCTAAGAATGGCATATTTTACTATTTTACCAACTTCCGCCAATCCTGAACTTAATCTCCCAATCTTTTTGATTTTTTGTTGTTGAGGTTTGAGTTGAGTTTGTTGCCTTCGTTAACTGCAATACTGTATTTACTCCTTTTATATTAAAGAAGGTTGATATTGGAATATCAATGCTGATTTCATTTGAGCTTGCAAACTGTGCAACAGAACCACCTAATGTCCATTTAATTCCTTTGATTTCACCGGAAAATTTCATTCTTGCCTGGTCGAGGTTTTGAAGTGAGCTTCCAATATCAATATCTGCACTTTGAATAAAATTTGATGCCTGAACAAAATCCGTTAGGGCTGAGGATGCCATGGTTGATGCTAATGAAGTAGCTGATGCCAAATAATTATCTCCACCGGAACTTTGAGTTTGTAATTCATTCTTTGTTTTTCCTAAAGTCAGCAAGAGCAATGCATCCTCGTTAATTCTCGATGAATCTCCGGTGCCTTCAACATCATCAATCGAATAACCGAAGGAAATACTTGGTTTTTCCTTAGTCCCCTTAATATACATATTAACTTCGTATGTTTGTGATTCATCTGACGAGTATCTTTGCCCCTTATATGTGGCTACCAGGTCTAATCCCGGATTATCAACAACTCCTTTTGTAAATGATATCATACCCTTAGTATCCAACATTTTAATAAGTTTTAGAGATGAGCCATCTTTGACATATATATCCGTACCATAAATTTGAGCTTCCTCTGCTCCTCTTTTCATTATATATCGTAATTCGTCATCAGGATTCTGAGTTCCAATTTCAGCAAATAACTGACCCATTCCCGTAATGTCCATAGTTATAACAAATCTTCCTTTAAATTTAATTCCTACATTAATATCAAGTAAATCTCCAAAGGATTTTTCTCCACTATTTTTAGAGAATTGTTTGCTGTCGGCTATCTGCTGTCTGTCTTTTACTGAAGGAATTGAGTCATCAAATAGAGTAAACTCTACTGTACTGTCAGATTTGATTTCATATTTCAGGATAGACTTTTTAACCTCAGTGCTTGAAGTATTTGGCATAATCAGTGCCGCTTGAAGAATATTTACATCTCCGCTCAAATATGGGGCATCCATAGTACCATAAAATCTCATCGGTTTGGGCCCGAAAGAAATTACAAAATCGCCATACAATGAAGGCATAGGCTTCATTGATGCCTGACTCAAAACCTTGAGTCTTTTAGAAAATACTTTTAAATCAAATTCTTTTAGTTCAAGTCTATCTAAAATAATCTTACCCTTTGCAATAGCTTCACCATTAGCAATATCTGAAGGATTATTTTTTAAAGTGATTTTTTCAACTGATATAGTATCAGTAGTTAACTTTATAATTCCTTCAGATGAAAAATTCATATTATTAGTTTCCAGAAGGAATTGAGTATTTGTATAAGACAGTAAGCCATTATATTTAATGTTTGTTAATCCATTGCCTGCAATATTTAAATTTATATCTGCAAACCCTGTTAAATTTTTAACTTCAGATATAAATGGTGATAATATCTTTAATGGAAATTGTGCAGTTTCAAGGGTTATATCTATAGGATTATTTTCGTAAAATCTATCACCTTCAGCTTCAATAGACAGATTTACAGGAATTTTACCTAATGTCATCTTTAATAAATTTGTATTTATTTTAGAATAAGGATTATAAAATAGGATATTTCCGCTTAAAACAGAATTACGGTGCATCAAATCAGCGGTAATATTACCAAAATAACTTTCTTCGAGAGAGAGCTTTCCTATATCAAGATTCAAATTAATATCAGTCTTTTCAAAGCTGCCATTCAATACAATTTCAAGAGAATCTAAATTACCTTTTAATCCGTAACCTATCTCAATTTCATCTCGAGGGATAAATTCCCAGATATGTTCGATGTTATAGTTATAAATTCTTAATTTAATATTCTTAAAATAATTTTCACCTAAGCTTCCGCTCAAATCAATTAAATCAAATTTGTCACTTAATAGTTTGAACTTATTAATTGTAATTTCTTTGTTTTTATATACTAGATTTAATGGTTCTTTGGAGGAGAATTCAATCTTATTTGAATACCGAAAATCAAATTTATAAAATGAAATATTAGCTTGACCTTTATCTAAAAATACATTTGTTTGAGCTTTAATCTCATAGGTGTCATTCAATTCGCCAATCACTCCCAGATTCAGTATGTCATTTTCAAACCCAAACTTAGAATTAATATCAGTAACCGTTAAATCATTTAAATTGATTCCTCCTTTGCTAATAATATTAAATTCTAATTTGGGATTTATCTCTGCTATGTTTTGTTGATATTGATATTTTAAATGAATATTTCCATCAATTGTTGTTGGAAAAATTTTTAAATTATTATCTCCATCATCTAACACAAAATTATTAACTTGAAACTCTGATATATTAATCAAACTTATGTTATCATCAGTTTTATATTTAAGTTTCAAGTTAATATCGCAATCAAATTTATTTAACTTTAAAAATGATTTGATAAGTTCGGAATCAATAAATTTAAGAGACAAATCGAAATTATAATCACCTGTATTATATATACTATTTGTATGACTTAAAAGTATATCATTATTTTCTGAGGGGAAGATGTTCTCAATTTTTTTATTAACAAATTCATTTAAATTATCGAAATCATAAAGAATTTTATCTATGAAATCAAGATATTTGAAATTACCTTCAAGATTAAGAGAGAGAATTTTTGATTTAATATTTAATGTTTTAAATTGAGTTTCATCTTTGTTAATAGCAAAATCAATTTTTAATGGGGTAAGGGTTATACCATTTAAAATCCATTTTCTTATATCCAAATTAACTGTTGTGTTCATACTATCAGGTTCAAATCCCTCACCTTTTATAACTAAATTCGCATCTATATGCTCCGGTATATCCGGATTGTTTAGTAATTTCTTAAGATTGATATTTCTAACAGAAGTAATTAAATCATATTTTGGATTACTCATATTTGAAATATCTACAAAACCGCTTAATGAAATCTTTTCTGTTGACTTTTGGCGTATTGCAGAATCAACTGGTTCGTTAAAAGAATTGCCAAAACCAATTAATAGGGTATCAA
>CAZEHW010000044.1:8619-11730 GCA_964511865.1 uncultured Hyphomicrobiales bacterium
CCTGTGTTTTAGCTCTTAAAAGAAAATTATTAAAAGAATAATCCATTATTTTTGAATTAATCATATTCATATTTATAGATAGTCTCAAAATTTCAGGAGAATCACCGCTTCCTGAAAAATCAGCATCAGCATTTATATTACTTGATAGAGTTTCATCTAAAAGTATCCTCGACAAATCAAGATTTTCAGCATGAACCTTGCCGGAATAACTTAATGTATCCTTAAGCCCAACACCTGCCTCTCCTTTTGCATTACCGAGAGAGCTATTTAAATCAAATACAGCAAATATGCTATCCATGTTGAATTTACCTTTTAGTTCTTTAATGGACATATCGCCAAAATCAGGAATACCAGTTATTTCTAATTTTCTAATTACATCGTCCATATTATTTTTTAACAATCTTGAATCTTCAAAGTCAAATTCAACAATAATATTATCATTAATCACATTAATAATGTTAGCAGAAAAATTCAGATTACTTTTACCGAAACTTAAATCCTGAAATTGAGTAAAGAAATGGTTCAACTTACCACTTGCCTGCATATCAAAGCTACAATTACCCGAGACGGGTATATCAGTAGGTATGAATCGCTCTATTTCGTCAATATCCAGATTTTCAGAAGATATATTTACCTTAAATCTTGCCTTTTCAATATCCGCTTCATCAAATACATTGAATTTAGAAATTTCTGTATTGAGTTCAATACTACTTCTGACGGTTCTCATAAACATATCATTGATTTTCACTCCACTTGTATCCAGCATGGCAATTAATTCCAATTCCTTGACTTTGTTGCCTGAGTATGCATCATAGAAACTAAGCTCTTTGATATCAGATTTATATTGAGATTTTTTTAAATCAATTTCAGCATTCATATTTAAATAGAAGCTCTTTAGTCTGAAATGGTCGAAGTCTAACTTTTCTGTCAATGACAGTTTAGACTTATTATAAGCTATGGTTGAATCATAAAATCTTAAATCACCATTTCTCATGCGTATCTTTTTTACCTGAATCAACCATTCCATAGGTTCACTAACAGTTGTATCAAGACTTGGTTTTAATATTTTTTCAATAATCCATAAACTATCAATTGAGGAACGATAAAAGTTTATATGTGGCGAATCTAAAACAATTTCATTTACTACAATTTTATTTCTGAAAAGTGGCGCAATTTTTAATCCTGCATCTAATTCTTTAACAAACAGAACTGTATCTCCTTGATATGTCAAAGATACATCATAGAGTTTTATCCCCAAAAGGTAAGAAAATCTAATATCTTTAAATTCAAATTTTGCTCCTTCCTGAAGTTCATTATTAACGGTTGTAAATACAAATCCAGAAACCCAATAGCGGAACCATTGTGCCTTTGTAAGCATGATTAGTGTAATAGTAAAAATAATCATGAAAGCAGAAATGATTAATAGTATTGGATAAAAATTTCTTTTAAACCAATACCAAAATCCCTTTTTCTTTTTGTCCTTTTTGTTTACTGCTTCTTCTTCCACAATAATTTTAACTCTTGAAATTCATTAAACTCACAAAACTTATTCAACTAATTCCTTATATTTGTAAATATTTTTTAATAATATTTATAATAATATAGATACATAGCAAAATTGAAGCCAAAGTTATCATTACGATGGAGATTGACGATTTGGTATAGCACAATCGTGTTAATATCTCTAATAGCGTTTGCATTTTTTGCATATTATTGGGTTTTTAATGAGTTATATTCTAATCTTGATGAATCTTTAAGGAAAATCTCAAGTACCTTAAGCTATATAATCGAGGAAGATGCCCTTAATTCTGAAAGTGGCGAAAACAAATCAAATCTATCTAATGTATTTTCAGGTAGTTATGATAAGTTTACTTTGTTTAAAAAAGAAGAACGTTCCAGATTTATTGGACCTCTCAGACCTGTTAACAAAGAAGTTTCCACAGAAAGAAGCGATGTAGTTTGGTCTGCAATTTTTACTCATTTACTACTTAATCCCGAAAATTACTATATTCAAATTGCCGATACTAATAAGCAAATCGTTTGGAAATCAAGAAATCTTGAAGCTTATGAGATGCCTCTTGACAGAACTTATCAGTCAGGAAAGATTAAAAATGCTAAATACAGTCAATTTACATTTTATGATAATGTTATGATTGGGAAGGAAAAGCTCAGGTTATTTGTTAATCGCAATGAATACTCAATTATTACAATAGCATACACTGTTAGGGATGTTCAGGAAACTTTGCAATCATTATTCAGTGCAATTTTGTTAGCTGTTCCGGTTATTTTTTTAGTATCAATAATGGGTGGTGTGGTTTTGGCAAAAATGTCATTAAAACCTGTTGATAAAATGACAAAAACAGCTAATGATATTACAGCCAGAAATTTGACTTTGCGAATTGAAGAACCTGATACTGATGATGAAATTTCGAGATTGGCAAAAACATTGAACGATATGATTCGCCGGCTTCAGCAGTCATTCATTAAAATTCAGCAATTTACGTCAGATGCCTCACATGAATTGAGAACTCCACTTACCATTTTAAGAGGAGAGATAGAAATTGCGTTGACCAGAGAAAGAACCGAAGATGACTATATAGATGTTCTTGGAAGTGCTTTGGAGGAAGTGATAAGGTTGTCCAATGTAGTTGAATCATTGCTTCAGCTTTCCCGGGCGGATGGAGGTCATGATAAGTTATCTTTTGAGAGAGGTAATTTGTCGGCTCTAATTGATGATATTACCGAAGACGTAAGTATACTTGCTGAAGTAAGGGATATTGAGATTACAAGCGATATTCAAAAAGGTGTAATTGTACAATTTGACGATGGAAAATTGCATCAGGCAATTTTAAATATTCTTGATAATGCAGTCAAATATACTCCCGAGAATGGTAAAGTTAAAGTCTCATTGAAAGACAGGGAACATTATGTGGAAATAAAGGTTTCTGATAATGGTGTAGGAATGTCTCAGGAAGAATTGACTCATATATTCGACAGATTCTATCGTGTTGACAAAGCACGTTCATCTGAAAACATTAAGGGTTCGGGCTTGGGTTTGTCAATCGTCAAATGGATTGTGGAAGCACACAACGGCAAAATATTTGTAGAAAG
>CAZEHW010000044.1:11740-18375 GCA_964511865.1 uncultured Hyphomicrobiales bacterium
ATTTTATTATGATGTTGCCGAAGAGTCAGAATAGATAGTTTTTTTAATATTACCGAAAACTTAAAACTTTAAACAGATAATATCATTTAATGAAATGTTAATTATCTAACAATCTTTCCATTGATAGTTATTCCCCAAAGATTTGAAACTTTATCCATATCTTTATGCATAGATACTGCTAATGTTGAATCGGTAATAAACTCAGCATAAATACCGGTAAAATTATACATACAAAAACTTTTTTGGAAATTAATTTGTTTATCTGTTTTAACTTAAATCCTCTGATTTTCTGTTAAAAATATTTTATTATCTTAAGTATAGCTTAAATTTTTCCCTAAATTGATTAATTGGATTTGATGGCATTGAACTTATTGCTTCAAAATCACGTATGAAAATAAAGGAACATTTCGAATTCGATAATTTCGGTATTAGGTGCTTCGCAATCAGTTCATAATTATCAATATTTATTGAATCTCCTATCCAACTCATTTCCGGAACATCCTCAAAATCATTAAGTTCATTTTTTAGGAAAAAGCTATGATAAAAATGTCTGTCTTTTAATGTAATAGTAGATAATGCCTTAATTTCTTCAGTTTTTATCATTTCTTTATCTTCAACAAGTCCCGATAAAAAAATTATATAATTGCAAGGATAAACATCAAATTGATTGTTCGGAAACAAATTATTTAGGCCTTTCTTATAATACTTATGTGCTAAATTCATTATGCATTTCTGCACACTATCTGCATTATAACATAAAACATTTAATCCCATTAAATCAGGTATATATTCAAAATCCATTTTTATATTTCTACTTCCATGTTGAACACAATTTTTTGGAGATGGGTTATTCTTCAATGTTCTATTAGTCATGTTGGAAACTATTAAAGATGAATAAAGCGAGTCCTTCAAGGCAGGCATTTTAAACTTGTTATTTAAGCCGGTAAACACATCATTTTCATTGTCTTCTTCTAAATATTCAATAAAATTTCCTGTTTTGTTGTCCTTGAGAAACAATCTGTATTGATTCAAAGTATCGTTAATATGATGGCTTGTTGTTATAGCTTTTACGTCATTATACCTGATTTCATTTTTCTCATTTAACATACCATCTATAAGAAATATGAAATCTCCGGGGTATGAGTTCAATTGATTTTCAGAAATAAAACTTAACAAAATTCTGTTAAAGTTATTATCATAAACAACACCAAGCCGGCATCTTTGACCAATACCTGTTTCGAGACATAATATTTCAACCTCTGGTTTTTCTTCAAGAAAATCAAGTTTAAAATCCTGGTAACCTTCATTAAAATGTGAAAATCTTGTACTGATTTTATTTTGACAAGAAGAAGCTATAAGCATAAAAATTATAATCAGTATTTTCAGTATCATGATGTTTGATTTGTATTTCATTTTCAATTCTTTTTTTAATAAAATGAACAAACTTTTTATGGTGGTCTTGCTCTCATAAGCCCTCCACTTTTTTAGTACATTTATATTTTTAGAAACAATTATTTACTCGGTAAATATTAATTTCGAATGAATATAATCAGTAGAATTTCTGAATCTTATTATTTACTGATTATTTCATTAGGCAATAATAAGAAATTATTTCTTCAATTCCAAATACTATTTTTCATAAGTGTTTTTTTATTTTGATAGTTAGCTAAATTATTTAAAATTATCATTTTACTCTGTTTTTCTTTGTTTCGTTTTTTTTCTTCATATTTCTCTGTTTCACCTTTCGCTAAAAAAACAAAAATTATGATTTATCCAAAATAATTGATAATTTAATAAAGATTTGATTTACTAAAGAAAATTTAATTATGGAAATATTTAAAAATAGAAAGATATTACTTGGTGTAACTGGTTCAATTGCCGCTTACAAATCACCTTTGCTTGTGCGTGAATTTGTCAAAGCCGGAGCATCGGTTAATGTTGTTATGACACCCTCGGCAAAACATTTTGTAACGAAAACGGTTTTATCAAATCTTTCCGGAAATCCTGTTGTCTGCGAGATGTTCGATGAAGCACTTCAGGATAAAGGTGCATGGCATATACAATTGGCTCACTGGTGTGATTTAATGCTGATAGCTCCATGCACAGCTACAACAATTGCAAGAATTGCTACCGGATTATGTGACACCGCGTTGTCAACTCTTGCATTGGCTTTGCCTAAAGACAAGAAGTTAATCATATCTCCTGCAATGGATTCTACTATGTGGGAACATCCCGCTACTCAAAACAATATTTCAATCCTGAAAGATTTTGGAGTTCTGGTTATTCCACCCGAATCAGGAGAACTTTCCAGCGGACTTTCAGGTCCCGGTAGAATGCCCGAGATTGATGTAATAATGAAATTTATTGAGGATGTGTTTGTAAATGAACCTGTCATCCTGAACTCCTCGAATTCTGTCATCCTGAACTCCTCGAATTCTGTCATCCTGAGCCCGTCGAAGGATGAAGTAAAAAAAAAATCTGAATACAGCAAAAACATAATTTCAACCAATGATTCTACTGAAAACTCATTAGATAATGATTTTCTTGAGGAAATAGGGGAGAGTTTGAAGGGTAAGAAAGTCCTGATTACAGCAGGTCCAACTCACGAAAAAATTGACGATGTACGTTTTATCGGAAATTATTCTTCAGGTAAAATGGGTTTTGCATTGGCTTCAGAAGCAAAGAGAGCAGGAGCAAAGGTTACTTTAATAACAGGTCCCGTTACTCTTGATACACCTGATGGAGTTAAGCGAATCAATGTCGAATCGGCTTCCGATATGTATAAAATCGTTGTCAAAGAATTTGAAAATTCTGATCTTGCGATTTTATCTGCCGCTGTCGCTGATTTTACCCCAATTGAGAAGCAGGAAGGTAAAATTAAAAAGGAAGAAATTGGTAATTTATTAAAGCTTGAATTGAAGAATACCGATGACATTTTGAGAAATTTAGGTACGAAGAAAAAAACCGGTCAAAAGTTAGTTGGTTTTGCTCTCGAAAGTTCAAATGAAATCAGTAACGGCTGGAAAAAGCTGAAAACCAAAAACTGCAATATGATTGTCGTCAATTCTGCAAATAAACCAAAAAGCGGCTTTGGAGGAGATTTTAATACGATTACATTACTCCTTAAAAACGGTGATTCTTATTCATTTGAACCAATGACTAAGAAAAGATGTGCCCAAGAGATTTTGAAAAAAATACCATTATGCTGAGAATCGGTTGTCTCAAAAAGTAAGAAAATGTATTAATTGTCATTCCGAACGAAGTGAGGAATCAAGAGATTATAATATCTCCGGATTCCTCGCTCCATATTATTTCGCTGGGAATGGCATAATATCCTAACAGCCTAAAAGTCTAAATACCTAAAAGTCTAAAAGTCTAAATGCCTAATAGTCTAAACCCCTAAACCCCTAATAGCCTAAAACCCCTGCTTCTGCAGAAAAATTCCTTTGTCAACCTTAGAAAAAAAGTCCTGATAATATTTTTGGTCTTCAACCGGATAAACATCAACAGCATTACCTAAATTATCAAGGATTTTTGCCTGAAAGTTTGCTCTTACTTTCGAACGTCGTCCGATTTCGCTAACATTAATCGAAGCTTCCACAACTTTTATTTTGTTGTAAGTTTGTTCCTTTTGATGCTGTGGTTTTTTCGACATGTTTTCGAAAACCTGATTCCAAAAATCCTGATTGCTTCCGGTTCCTGTTTTAGAGATATTCATTTCCTTAGTCGCAAATAATAATCCCAGTTCAGAATCTGCATTTTTAATCACAAAACCGTCATCCTGCAAAACGTTTATCATAGCTTTCAAAATTAGCTTTGTATTGTTTGTATCGAATTCACGTGTTTGAAACTCCCTTGTCTGTAATTGCGACTTAGGTGCGACAGCCTGTTTCTGATAAGAAACCACAGTGCATCCAGCCACAGCAAGAGCTATTATAAAAGAACTTATATAAACAAATCTGTTCATTTTGTTTTCTCCAAAAAATTAAAATTTACTGCTGTGATATGAAAATGCCTTGACCTTGCTGTTTGCATCAAATTTAATAACTACAGTCAAAGTTTTTTGTGTCATTGCGGCACCTCCACTTTGGCTGGCAGTACCACCGATGAAAAGAAACATCGCACTCTGACTTTCGGAATAAGATACTTCTGTTGCAATTTTATCATATACCCATGTTTCATCTTCGTTATCATCCTTCGTTACGATGTTGGGTGAACCGAGAACTTCAGCAACTTCTGCACCGGACATTCCCTTACGAATTTCTTTTTGAACTTTTCCAACAGTCAACTCTTCATCCTGTGTCGAATGTAAATTCGAGCGGTGATTGGTTACCGTTGTGCAAGCTGTGAAAGATAATAAAACCACAGCTAAAACCATTGTCATTAATCTTGTTTTCATTTTTTTTCTCCTATAAAATAATTATTAAAATCTAAATGTTATTCCTGCTAAAAACATTATCATGTCTGTCTGAGTTTCGAAATCCCTAAATTCTGCAGAGCTGTCATCCATAATTTCAACTGTAGCGTATTCTGCTTTTGTTCCTTTAAGATATTTCATTTTCACATCAAATAAAAGTTGTGAATATGAGTTAGGTAATGTTATAAAATCAACTAATTTAACCATTATACCGGCACCAAATCCATAATTGAATGCAACACTAAATCTATCCTTGGTGTCTTTATCACCGTAATAAGATTTATAGTCTGCAGAGACACTTAAAAAATTAATACCGGCAATTGCTTCAACATAAGGAAATATTAAATTAGAAATATTTGGTTGTAACTTAACAAAGACATTCAAAGGAATCATTGAACTGGATGTTGTTACTGTATCTCTGTAAACTGACCAATTACCGGGACCGTATTCAAATATTCTTGTATCGCCTCCATAGAACAAAAAATCAAGTTCTGCACCAAAGACAACAGGTATTGGAGACAAATCGTATCCACCGTATAATGAAAAACCCTGAGCACTATTTTTAAGACTATCAAAGAACTCTCCCTGAGGGACTGCGTTAGTAAAACTAAACCCAAAGAAACCATTTAAAGGTTTGTTCTTCAATTTTTCAACTATTTGTTGTTCTTCAGTTGACAGATTATCATCTGCTATTAATTTAATACCGGAAATAGATAAAATCAACATTAAAAGAACAAACTTATTAAGTATATTAGACCATTTCATAAAACCTCCTAAAATTTTTATTTACAATTTACATTAGTTTACGATTTATTATAATATTTGGTTGCATTACATAATTGTTACTTTATGTATAACTCTAAATTAAGAAAAAGTGAGGAATTAGAGTAAGGTATTTGATTATTTAAAAAAAATTATTAATTTGCAATTAATAATCAGACAAATAAGTCTTATTAAATAAAAGATTGAATAGAATGGTAATAATAACATATATTTTAACGATAATTTCAACGTTTACTTTAGGAGCACATTTTCTTAGGGAGGGGAATTACGGTTTAGTAGTTACCTCAATAATCCTGCCTTTTATGTTGCTTGTTAAAAAAAGATGGATTATTTATATTGTAACATTTTTATTGCTCCTTGGTTCAATAGAGTGGTTCAGAACAGCAATGAATATTTATCAAGTAAGATTGATGCTTGGTGAACCATATTTAAGAATGATAATTATTATGATGTCAGTTTCGGTAATAACTCTTTTAAGTGCTGTAATGTTATTAAACAGAAAAGTTGTTCAAAAATATGAGAGAGGTGAGAACGATATTGCAATTTTTATCACATTTGTATTATCCGCAATTTTAATAGCATTCCCTTTTGCTAAAATTAATTTTCCTGTTTTATTACTTGAAAGATTTTTGCCGGGGTTTGGCTGGTTGGAAGTATTTCTTTTGGCGATTTATGCCTCTTTTATTGCTGAACAAATTCTGAATCCGTCTAAAACATCAATTTGGAGAAGGCGAATATGGCTAATATTTTCCATCATTTTTTTCTCTCAGTTTATTCTTGGATTAATGGGTTATGAAATTTTTTTGATGACAGGTAAATTGCATTTGCCTGTTCCTGCATTAATTTTGGCAGGACCTATTTACAGATGGGGACTTACTTTTATGGTGTTTCTATTTCTTGGTTCAATATTTTTATTGGGTCCGGCTTGGTGTTCTTATCTTTGTTATTTCGGAGTTTGGGATGACCTTGCTTCGAGAAAGAAAAGGAGACCTTTCCAGCTACCCAAGTATAGACAATTGATTCGGGTAGGATTTTTAATATTAGTAATAGCAGTATCTTTAATATTAAATTTAGCAGGCGTATCCGGTTGGTCGGCAACAGTTTTTGGAATTATTTTTGGAATAGCCGGAGTATTGCTGATGATAATATGGTCGAGAAAAAAAGGAGTAATGACTCATTGTACTGTATATTGTCCTATTGGCTTATTAGCCGTGTCACTCGGAAAAATATCGCCTTTCAGAATAAAAATTAACAATACATGTGATGAATGTGCTTTGTGCCACATGGCTTGTCGTTACGACGCTTTGAATATGTCTGATATTAAAAAACGAAAACCAAATATTAACTGTACATTATGTGGTGATTGTATTGGTTCCTGTCCTCATAGTTCCATCGAGTACGGCTTTTTCATAATGAATCCTGACAGAGCAAGAAA
>CAZEHW010000045.1:0-12880 GCA_964511865.1 uncultured Hyphomicrobiales bacterium
GTCCCTACAATCCAACCTTCATTATTATTCTTAAAATATATGGATTTTAGATTATTAGTAGTACCACTTGCTTGGATAAACCAATTTTCACCACCATCAATTGTTTTTAATATCAAACCTTTTTCACCTACGACCCAACCTCTCATATTATCAAGGAAAAAACATGATGATAGGTTCAAAGTAGGATTTTCATAAACAATTTTCCAATTTAAACCTCCATTGGTTGACTTAAAAATAGCACAACCTGTCAAAGGAGAACCCCCATTACTATAAATTCTTCCAATTGCAATGCTAAAATTATTATCAATAATATCAACAAATTTTGCCCTATATTCTGTTTTATCAATCTCACTATTAAATTCAATCCATGTATTACCACCATTAGTTGTTTTAATAGGAGAAACATAATTATAAGTTCCCAAACCATTTAATTCATTAATAAACTTAAAGTTGTAAAAATAAATTGAAGAAACCTTATTCCAGATTTGACCATAATTATTTGTTTTCCACAAACCTTGTCCACCAATCCAACCAATATTATTAATAAATTGAATTGAATTTCCTTGCATACTATCAGCAATAACATCCCAACTTTCTCCTAAATCAGTTGAAATTGAAAGATTGTCGCTACCACATAACCATATTTTACCATTAAAATCTTTTGCCAAACAATTTTTTGAATTAAATTGATCATTTATATCAATCCAACTTTTATAATTAGTAAAATTTTTACCTCCGTCTGTTGATTTTAATAAAAATGAATTACCAGCTATTATTAAATTATTTTTATTTTCTAAGTAAATTGAATTAATGTCTTGATTAGAAGAAACTTCAAATACTTCAATCCAAGAAGCACCACCATTTGATGTTTTATATAAATAACCGCCCTCGGTTGTAACATATCCGTTATTTTCATCTAAAAAAGAAATTGAATATAAATCACAATAAATATTTGGTTTTGTTAATTCTGTCCAATTTTTCCCACAATCAATAGTTTTCAAAATTTTTCCAGATTCACCAATTACCCAACCAATATTTGAATTTATAAAAAATATTTGAAAGAAAGATTCCCTACCATTAGAATAAACCTCAAACCAACTTTTACCTCCATCTGTTGTTTTATAAATGAAATTATTATTCCTTAAATCACCACCACATGCGAATCCAGTGTAATTGTCAAGAAATAATATTGATCTTGCAACATAATAATTATTTTTTGAAATATCGGTTCCAACTTCTAACAAATTAATTCCACTGTCTTCCGAATAATATAAATCTTCCTTTGTACCGCTAAATGGATAAACTCCAAAAAAACCTTTCTTCGAATCAAGGAATACAATACTTGCAATAACACCATATAATTTTGTTTTAACAATCTCCCAACTTTCACCTCCATTTACTGTTCTAAAAACCGCAGCATTATTATGAACACGACCACCTATCCAACCTATCTGTTCATTTAAGAAAAATATTGATGTTAAATCTGAATTAGAATTAATTCTTTGAAAAATCCAATTTATTCCACCGTCATAAGTTTTTAATACAACTCCGTCATTTCCTATAGCCCAACCAATATTTGAGTTGATAAAAAATACTTTTCTAAATTCTCCTCCAGATATATAATCCCAAGAATTTCCATTATTTACTGTTCTTAGAATTGTTCCATAATCTCCTGCTATTAAACCATTACTTGATTCATCAATTAATATTGAATTAAAATCAGTATAAATACAAGCATTTTGTTTTTTCCAGGATGATTTTAATAAATTAATATTATCAATAAATACACCTTTGTTTGTCATAGACTCATCACTCTCAAATAAAAAGGCAATCCAAACTGAATCTTTTCCAGCAAAATCATATATATCATATGAATCTCTTACATCATTCAAGCATATAAATTCGTCTATCCAACCATTTGTGCTTCCACTTATACTTGAACCAAAAAAATTAATACCATCATTTGACACTAAAAAACTGAACCAATCACTGCTTTTCTCAGAATTTAACCATAGCTTGAAAGCTAATGTTACAGCATCCACATTCTTCAAACTAAATGGACCAAATACCATTCTTGATGCACAATTATTTGGATAATTGCTATTCGCTGGATCCACACCTTTTGAACCTCCACGTGCACACCAGGAACTATAATTACCGGAAAATGGCTTAAAATCATCTTTTCCCCATGTTGGATCACCTGTCAACTGCCAGTTATTTGATGGGAAATCTCCTTCAAAATCTTCCTTCCAAATAATATTATCATCGTCTGTTTCTAAAATAACTGGAGTAATAGCTTTGTAATCCTTAATAACTGTTTTAACTTTAACTTTTTTTATCAGATTGTCTTTGTCTGAATTAATTTCTTTAGTCTCTAAAGTATCAATCAGAGTGTAGCCATGTTCCTCAAGGAATTTCCTTGTATCTTTTAATACTAACTGCTCTTTAGTATCTTGGGCTTTATTAATATTTGGAAATAAAACCAAAAGAAGAGCTAAGTAAATAAACAACTTTTTCATTTTTTCCTCCAAAAAATAATTTTATGTTAAAAGAATTAATTCATTATTATCTATCCTTAACGCATCGTACAGAAAAACCGCTTCCTTTTGAGTATTCAAGTTTACCTAAACCTGCCCAATCGTAAACCAATGTCATGTACCAAGCATTCATAGCAGAGCTCTCCGTTGAAGTCCACCAGTTACCTTTGCTCTCAAGATAGAAAAAAGCACCTATTGGATGGCGGGAACCGCCCGGGAGTGCAGAAAATCCACTTTCATTTGTTGCTCCTAAATTAGGTTCAGCCCAGTGTTCAGTCCCTGCTTCTTTAAGCTTACAACCTGCTGAGTAAGAACCACCTAAGAAATTCTCAAGTTGTGTCCACTCTACATCGGTCGTTATATGCCATCCTGTAGGAGCTAATCCACGTGAGTCATTTACTGCATACCAGTTGTAAAGTTTGCCATAAATTACACCTAATTCAGAATCATTATTATAATAACACCAAGCCCCGGTTATTTGGTTTGCCCATTGTGTTGGGTCTGTTACCTGTGGTATCGTGTCTCCATTGCGGTAATGGTCAACATCAAGATTTTTCTTCATCCAAACTTGAGTACCGATTTTAACTGTTTCATAATTATCTTGTATTGGATTAGTGGTATTATCATCACTACAACTGAAAAATAAAGACAATATAATAACTGATATTATCAAATTAATGTTGCTCACATAAACCTCACTAAAAATTATTTCTCACAAAAATACAAAACATTTCCAAATCATTATGACTCAAAATATAAAAACTTTTAACTTAAAATTTAAAACTTCACTCACCACTTAACACTCAAAACTAAAAGTAAATCTTCCCTTTATATTTTATAATTATTTTGTAAATTCAAAATTATAAAAAACTTACTTCCTTCAACTATCTCAAACTTACAAAACTTTAAATTTATTAGCAAAATAATTAAATGGATTCTTCGCTTCGCTCAGAATGACATCCTTCGACAAGCGGATTTAGAAATTAGAAAAGTAGAAATTAAGAAAATTAGAATTAAGAAAAACACACCCCTTTGTCCCCTCTTGATAGAGGGGATAAAAGCAAAAAGCCCCGCTTTCACAGGGCTTCAAATAATTTTCAATTTTCAATTTAATAGACTATCCAAGGAAAATCCTTACCGACGCTGCTGCCCAATCCGCTATCGGTCCGGGATAAAGACAGAATAAAATTGTCGGGATTGCAAGTGAAACTAAAATGATTATTGCAAGGGGATGGAATCTGTAAGTTTCCTTGTCTTCGTTTTCTTCGACTCCGCGTACATACATGTTTCGGAAAATCTTAACGTAGTAGTAAAGTGACACAACGCTATTCAAAACACCGATGACTGCTAACCAAATGAAGTTCGATTCCAAGACTGCAGAAAATACAAATAGTTTTCCTATGAATCCGAATGTCGGCGGTATGCCTGTTAATGATAATAAAAAGACAACCATGCAAACACCGAGAACAGGAGCCCTGTAACCGATACCTTTGTAGTCGTCAATTTCTTCGCTTCCGATTTTATTTGCAAGTAAAGTTACTACAAAGAATGCACCGAGATTCATAAATAGATATGATGCAAAGTAAATCATTACAGCCGTTACTCCGGCATCTGTCATCACAGCAACACCCATGAGCATATAACCGGCATGTGCGATACTTGAGTATGCAAGCAGACGTTTCAGATTCGTTTGCCAAAGAGCAACAAGATTTCCGAGTGTCATCGAAAGAATTGAGAGTATTGCTATTACAAATCTCCAGTCAATATTGCTCATTAAAATCCAGACACCTTCTCCATCAAGTTGAGTATGGTCAATAAATCCTGCTTTAATGAATCTGATTAATATAGCAAAACCTGCGGCTTTTGATGCAACCGACAAAAGAGCAGTAATAGTAATCGGCGAACCTTCGTAAACATCAGGTGTCCAAAAGTGGAATGGAACTGCCGAGATTTTATATCCGATACCTGCGATAATCATAAATACTGAAATGAACAAAGCGTATATATTCACATCGTTGTTTGCAATGAAAGCATTTAATTCGAATAAGTTTAATGTACCTGTCAAACCAAACAAAATCGAAATTCCATAAATCATAATACCCGAAGATACAGCACCGAAAATCACATATTTCAACGATGCTTCGCTTGCTCTGTGGATTTCCTTTGTGTATCCGGCAAGTATGTAAGAGCTAATACTCATTGTTTCGATAGCAAGATATATCATAATTAAATTATTCGCACCTGCAAGCAGAAACATACCGAATGTCATACCGGTTATTAAACTGAAGTATTCGCCCAAACTTCTGTTGTTAAGATAAAGCTCCTTAGAGAAAAAGGACATGAGAATTACGATAAAACTCGTGAGCAATATCAAATATTTAAAATACAAAGCGAATGGGTCAACAGACAACATTTGTGTAAATGTGCCTGCGTTGTCGCCTTTCTGCCCATAAAGGAAGTAGAAAGTAACAACAAATCCAATCAGCGAAATATAACCTGAAATATTTTTTGATTTTTTGAAAATCAGGTCAACAATCAAAGCCACAACAAAAGTAACAGCCAGAGCCGCTTCCGGCTTAAATAAGCTGATGCTCTTTTGCAGTTCTATTATAAATTGGTCAATCATAATTTATTAACAGTAATTATTTAATATTCAATTAGATTCCTGCTTTCGCAGGAATGACATATTATATTCCAGCAAACTGTCCGCTAATATTAACAAACTCAATTAAATGATTCAATGTTGAAGTCATCATCGAGATTATTGGCTGAGGATAAATGCCAAGGAAAATAATTATTACAGCTAACGGCACAAGTGCAACTAACTCAATGGCATTTATATCATCATGCTTATATATTTTCTTGGTCGGGTCCCAAGGACCAGCCCATTTGTCAGGCAATTTCCCGAAAAATACTTTTTGCAAAGCCCAGAGCATATAGGCGGCACCTATTACTATACCTGAAGCAGAAATTATTGTTAAAGTCTGGTTATATTTAAATGCACCTAAGAAAACAAGAATTTCACTCCAAAAACCGCTTAGTCCCGGTAAACCGATTGCGGCAAAAAATGCAACTGACATGATACCTGTGTATATCGGCATTTTGTTGGCTAATCCACCGAATGCATCAAGACTTCTTGTGTGGGCTCTGTCATAGATTACGCCCACAATCATAAAGAGCATAGCTGTGATTGTACCGTGATTGAACATTTGGAAGACTGCTCCGACCATACCTTCGGTTGTCATAGAAGCCATACCCAACAGTACAAATCCCATGTGGCTTACTGATGAATAAGCTATTAATTTTTTGAAGTCTCTCAGACCGACCTTGTGCTGTCCCAAAGCACAGAATGCTCCGTAAACGATACTGACGACAGCAATTATCGCAATTAAATACTGGAAGTAAAAAACTCCATCTGGGAACATGGGCCAGTTAATCCTAAGCATACCGTAAGTACCCATCTTCAAAAGTACACCGGCAAGAATTACACTTATAGCTGTTGGTGCTTCCACGTGTGCATCGGGCAGCCATGTATGGAATGGTACCGTCGGTACTTTGATGGCGAATCCAACAAATAATGCCACGAAAGCAACATATCTCCAAAATGTTCCTGCTCCGTAAAGCAATGAGTTCGGGTCGTACTTTGACGGATCCATCATGTCGAGCATATTGAATGAACCAACTGCAAAGAACAGGGCGATCATAACAAGCAACATGAAAACGCTACCGAATAATGTATAAAGGAAGAACTTTATTGCGGCATATTCTTTTCGAGGTCCACCCCATATTCCGATAAGGAAGTACATCGGGAGTAACATTAATTCCCAAAATACGTAGAAGAGGAAGAAGTCGAGTGAAACAAAAACACCCATCATACCTGTAACAAGCAGAAGATACATTGCAAAGTATCCTTTAACTGCTTTTTTAATACCGAATGAAGCAAATGAAGCAACGAAGCAAACAATTGCAGTCAATAGTACCATGGGAGCACTCAAGCCGTCAATTCCCATAAAATAGTCAATTCTCACATCACCGAGTAACGGCAAACCGGTAACTTCAATCCACCTGAATTTTTCAACAAACTGAAAACCTTCAATGTTGTTGATACCGGCAAGAGCATTGTTGTAATTAGCATAAATTACAATAGCCAATATCAATTGCAGGAAGGTGAAGAAAACGGTAACCCACTTGAAAAGCAAGTGAGAAATTTCTTTACTTTTTTCATCTTTACCTGTTGGGATAATCGCAATTATTATCATTCCCAAAATCGGTAAAAAAGTTATCCATGTTAGAGGTCCAGCCCCAAAAATTTCAAACATTAATCCTCCGGATCACATTTATTTAATACTTAATTTCTTTCTTTTTTAAAACATTTTTACAATATTTATATGAACACACCCAGCCAAAGAAAATAGAATTTAGAAGAACACACCCCTACCCCTCTCAAGAGGGGATTTTTAAATGTATTCCAAATAACAATTTTTATATCCATTTTAACTGTTGACTAACGACTGTCGACTAAATAAAATAATAAACTAAAATTATAATGCCTAACAGCACCATAATAACATAACTTTGCACTTTTCCTGTCTGCACTTTACGGAACATAGCACCGAAAACAGCAGTAGTATTTGCAACTAAATTAACAAAACCATCTATAACTATATTATCAAAGTGTCCGATAAAGTAACCAAAGCCTCTTGTTAATAAAGCTGTCAGGTTAACAATACCATCAACTATTTTGTTATCGAATAATGCTGAAACTTTTGCCAGTCCGACTGTTCCATTAATGGCTGTTGCCTGATAGATTTCGTCGAAATACCATTTATTCAAACTACCATTATATAATTTACCCATTTGTTTTGCAATGTTGTCAGGATTGAATATCTTGAACTGATAAATCAGAAAAGATACAAAAATTCCAAGTCCTGCAATAATCAGAGAGAGAATCATAGCAGGAATATGAGTCGCATGCATTTGCTCTTCAAATTTATTTGCACCGTGATGCCCTCCCCCATGAGACCCGACTGTTGCATGTGCTTTGCTGTCATCCTGGGCTTGTTGAAGGATGTCATGGCCTTTCCCGTCTGCCGTCTGCTGTCTGCCGTCTGCTGACAAATAAGGATTGTGACTTTGGTCATAAGGTGTCAAAAATTTAAACTGATATTCGGCAGGGACTGCCGTTATTGGTGCAGGCATTGCTTTTGCATACCAACCGGCATTTGCATCAAACGGATTCGGTGAATAAATAATCCAGAATGAAAGAATTGATAATACAATTAATGGAAATACAATTACAAATTTATTTTCTTTAGTATGAGTAGCAATGCTTGTTTTATGGTCGCCGTGGAATGCTATTATTGTTAATCTGATCATATAAAAAGCAGTCATTCCTGCGGCACCGAATCCCATCATAGGTATCAACCAGTTGATACCACCTGTAAGTTGAGCGAATGCCAGTGTACCTGCAAGAATACCATCTTTAGATAAAAATCCTGATGTGAAAGGCACACCTGATATTGCTAAAGTAACTATCAGGAAAGTGATGTAAGTCAGAGGCATTGTTTTCCGCAAAACTCCCATGTTGCGTATATCCTGCGGGTCTGTATGATGGTCATTAGCATGATGCATTGAAATGTGCATAGCATTAATAACATAACCCGAAGCTAAAAACAAAGCACCTTTGAACCATGCATGTGTCATTATGTGAAAGAAACCTGTTGACCATGCACAAACACAGATAGACATTACCATATAACCAAGCTGGCTAACAGTTGAATAAGCCAAAACTTTCTTAAAGTCATTTTGTGTAAGAGCAATAGTTGCCGCAAAGAAAGCAGTAAAGGCACCGATATAGGCAATGAATGTCAAAGCATCAGCCGTTAACATTGGGAATATTCTTGCAACAAGATAAACACCGGCGGCTACCATAGTAGCGGCATGTATTAAAGCACTGACCGGAGTTGGACCTTCCATTGCATCAGGTAACCAGACATGTAATGGAAATTGTGCCGATTTACCAATTGCACCACAGAATAATAAAATTCCAGCAATTGTCAAATATGTTCCACTATCAAAGGGCATGATGTTGGATGCTATGCCTCCGAATATATCATCGAACATGAAAGAGCCAAAAGTCAGGTACATAATCAATATACCGATGAGAAAACCAAAGTCTCCGACTCTATTGGTTATAAATGCTTTTTTACCTGCATTTGCGGCGGAGTCTTTTTCATACCAAAAACCAATTAACAGGTATGAGCTTAGTCCGACAAGTTCCCAAAATATATACATGAATAAAAGGTTATTGCCGATTACAATTCCGAGCATCGAGAAAGTAAAAATACCGAGATAGGAGAAATATCTTGTATATCTCTTGTCTCCGCTCATATACTCAATCGAAAACATATGAACCAAAAAACTGATTACAGTAACAACCATCAGCATTAAAGCCGCCAGATTGTCAATCCCGATGCCTGCATTCACAGTGTAATTCCCAAGACTGAACCATGAGAATTTCATTTGAATAATTTGAACATCGGCATAAGTAACAAGTTTGGAATAGCAGACAATAGCTGCGAGAATCAAGTCAATACCTAATATTGCAGTACCGATATAAGCACTTGGTTTCCCTATCTTTTTTCCAAAAAAGACAAGAAAAACAAAGCTTACCAAAGGTAAGAACAATATTATCCACGATAATAAAAGTAATGTTTCAGATGCCATAATACTATTTATTCATATTTTTTTATATAATTTATTTTCATTTAACCAGACAGTTTAAAACCTGTCTCAACATTAATCTTTCAATTTATCAATTTCATCAACATTAATGTGTTTGAAATTTTGATAAATATTCAAAATAATTGCAAGAGCCACAGCGGCTTCTGCAGCAGCTAGAATAATAACAAAAATCGCCGCAATATGTCCGTTAATATTTAATCCCCCGAACTTTGAAAAAGCCAAAAAGTTAATATTAGCTGAATTAAGAACAAGTTCCAAACCCATAAGAACTAAAATCGCATTCTTCCTTGTGATTATAGCATAAAGCCCTAAACAAAAAAGTATGGCGCTTACTACAAGATATTCATTTAATCCAATCATATTCTATCTCTTAAATTTTCAATTTTTATTCATATAATTTTTAATCAAATACTAATTCTCAATTTTTACTGTCGACTAACGACTGTCGACTAACGACTTACTTCCTTCGTGCAATTAAAGCGGCTCCGACAATAGCAATAAGTAAAAGAACTGATGCTACTTCAAAAGCCAATAAATAATCTGTTAATAATGCATTACCAATAGGAATAATCGTACTTTTTACCTCAGGAGTTTCTTTCATAACCCATTGCACATTACCATAAATTAATAGTAATGTTACCCCTATAATGGTGATGGCTAAGAGGGCAAAACCTTTTTGAATTTTGCTTGTAACGCCTTCCTTAACATCAACTCCCGTAATTTTTGTTGTAAGCATTACACCGAAAATGATTAGCACCAAAATACCACCGATGTAAATCATAATTTGTGTGATAGCTAAAAAGTCGGCATTGAGCAAAACGTAGAATCCTGCAACTCCGAAAAAAGTAAATAACAGAGCAAAAGCAGAGTATATTATCTTCTTCGAAAAAACAACTATAGCGGCAGAAATCAATATCATTGCCGCAAATACATAAAAAACTATTGGTATTAAGTAATCCATATTTTTAAATCATTTAAATTTTAATATTCATTTTATAAGAACAAACCCCTACCCCTCTCAAGAGGGGATTTTTATTGTTCAGCTTTGGGCTCAACTGATTCCTTTGCTTTTGCTTCGGCATCTGCTTTGGCTTTTGCAGTTGCTTCGGCAGCTTTTTTCTTTTTTTGCTCATCCTGATAGACAGCTAATTGAGCTTCTTTCTCTTTCTTTTCTTCATCACTCATTTTTACAAAAGTGTAATGCAATTCTTCTCTAGTGTAAGCCGAGTATTCAAATTCAGTTGTCATTACTATTGCATTAGTCGGACAGGGTTCAACACATAATGCACAGAAACAGCATTTTGCAAAATCAATCTGGTAATTTGTAACCCAGAGATTTCTCTTAGTTCCATCTTTCAAAGGTGGTGTTTCACCCGGGACAGCCCTAATGCTTTCAATAGTAATGCAATTAACAGGACATGCTTTTGAACAACGCATACACGCATCACAAAGATCCGGGTCAAGATATAGGCGATTCCTTGCATTTGGAGGAATCGGATATTGTTCATCCGGATATTGAACAGTAACATTTCTGGCGAACAAATGTATAAGTGTAAGTCTTAAACCCACTAATACAGTGAAAACTCCCAGCCACATATTTTTAAAATAATTCAACATATCTATCTTATCATTATTAATATTTCAATTATAAATTTACTTGAGCATTACGAATAAACCAACTGCAAAGAAACAAACAAATGCACAAGGTACAAGAACTTTCCAGCTTAAATACATCAACTGGTCAACTCTCAATCTCGGTAATGTCCACCTCAGCCAGATTGTAAGAAATACCCAGAAAAAAGCTTTTAATATGAACCAAATTGGCTGCATCCACCAGTAATTAAGAAATTCCCCAAACGGTGAATTCCAACCACCGAAAAAGAGTAGTGTTAAAATTGCAGCAACTATAAACATATTAGCGTACTCAGCAAAAAAGAACATAGCGAATTTCATTCCGCTGTATTCTGTGTGATACCCGGCTACGATTTCAGATTCGCCTTCGGGAATGTCGAATGGTGTTCTGTTTGTTTCAGCTAAGGTTGCTATTAAATAGATTAGACCTAAACCTAATGTAAAAGGTATAATAAGAATTTTAAACCATGGTCCGGGTCCGCCAAAAATATACCAGTTCCAGAACCAACCGCTTTGATTGTCGCTAATAACGTTTAGATTTAAAGAACCTGCTAATGCAGCAATTGATAATATTGCAATAGCCGCCGGAATTTCGTAGCTTACAATTTGAGCAGCAGAACGCATTGCTCCAATTAAAGAATATTTGTTGTTGGACGCCCAGCCACCCATGACCAATCCGACTATGCCTAAAGAACTTATTGCAAAAACATAGAATAATCCTAACTCTATTCCTGAAGGTAGAAAAAATGGGCTAAAAGGAATAACAGCAAATCCCGCGAATGCTGCGGCAAACATAAGGAAAGGTGCCAGATTAAACAGTGGTTTATCAGCCGCATCAGGTGTGATGTCCTCTTTTTGGAGTAGTTTTACAACTTCAGCAACCGGCTGCATAGTACCTTTCCAACCTGTTCTCATTGGTCCAAGACGCTCTTGAACAAAGGAGGCAATTTTTAATTCGCCAAGAATCGCAATGAGGGCATAAACAATAACGAACACCAATGGCAGAACGACTATTACCAGAGCCGCAATCCACGGATTTCCTATCAGCATATTTACAAAATTTTGTTCCATCATATCTATCTTTTTTTCTTTCTGAACTTAATGAACTTTTTTAACTATAAGAACACACCCCGTCCCTTGGGGACACCCCTTTCAAAAGGGGACTAATTAATTATTAATTTCAAAAAACTTTTTTGCTTTATAAACTTTTAAACTTTATACTATTATCTGTCAACTTCTCCCAACACGATATCAATACTTCCGAGAATCATAATCAGGTCTGCGAACATATATCCTTTTGAGATTTCCGGCAGAACTGAAAGATTGACAAAACTTGTTGCCCTGCATTTAACTCTTTCGGGATTATTTTTCCCATCACTGACTATATAGAATCCTAATTCACCTTTTGGATTTTCTGCTTTGCAATAAATTTCACCTTTTGGTGGGCGGACTTTCTTAGGAAATGCTTCCTTAACATCGCCTTCCATCGGCATTTGATTTAACGCTTGTTCAATAATATTACAGCTTTGTTCAATTTCACGGTACCTAACGATATTTCTATCCCAGCAATCTCCTAAGGTTCCGACTTCACCTTTACCAACCTGAACTTCAAAATCAAATCTATCATAAATTGAATATGGTTCTGTTTTTCTTAAATCATAAGGAATTCCTGAACCACGAAGCATTGGACCGGTACAACCAAAGTTAATGCCAACATCCGCCGGCAGAACTCCAACATTAGCAGTACGGTCAACAAAAATTTTATTCATTAAAAGAAGATTTAGAATTTCCGGATTAGTTTTTCTTGCCTGATTGATAGCGGCAAGACAATCTTCTTTAAATGTCGGATATATATCAGCCGCCATACCACCAACGCGGAAGTAATTATAAAGAAGTCTTCCACCCGACAGCTTTTCGAGTATTGCCAAAATATATTCCCTGTCACGGAATAACCAGAGAAGTGGTGT
>CAZEHW010000045.1:12890-18342 GCA_964511865.1 uncultured Hyphomicrobiales bacterium
AATGCACCGGCATCCAGACCAAATGTAGCAATTGCAATCTGATGGTTAGCAATTCTGTTAAGTTCGGCAACAATGACTCTAAGATATTCGACCTTGTCGGAAACTTTAATTCCCATCATTTGTTCGATACCCATAACATAGGGCCATTCATTGTTCATCGAAGAAATGTAATCCAATCGGTCAATATAAGGCAGAACCTGTGGATATTCCATTTTCTCGCAATGTTTTTCAAAACATCTGTGCAGATATCCGACATGAGGAATTACCTCGGTTACTATTTCACCGTCAAGCTCAACTTCAAGCCGAAGTACACCATGTGTTGAAGGATGCTGAGGACCAACGTTTAAACGCATCCTGTCCGAGTCAAGCTGGCTGTAATCTAATTCTATTTTCTTTATTTCACCCACAATTATAAATCCATTATAATATATTTATTTTTAAATTTATTTTCTATTTTCACTTGTCAGTTGTAACAACTGACAAAACACTTAAAAACATTAATTAGTAATTAGTCATTGGTAATTAATAAGGGACTTTCATCCCATGATATACTTCCGGTGTAACATAATCTTTTCTTAAAGGATGTCCTTCCCAATCGTAAGGATTTAATATCCTTATTAGATTATGATGCCCTTCAAATTCGATTCCCATCAAATCCCATGCTTCTCTTTCGAGCCAATCAGCTGTACGCCACAAATTTTCGAGAGTTGGAAGTTTAGGATTATCCTTTGGTACAATCACTTTTAGAGCTATTCTGTGCTTAAGATTCATTGAATAAAACACATAAACAGCCCCAAGGTTTTCTCCAAGGTCGAGGGCGACCAAATCAACGAGATAATCAAAATTCAATTCATTTTTATCACGCATATATTGAGCAATATCAAACAGCTTTGCAACATCTACCATAATAATCGGGTCAGATGGTGCGTCTGCTTTCAGTTCAATAATTGCATCTGCAAATTGCTCTTTTAACTTATCAAATATTTCCTGTGCCTGCATAATCAATTTTAATTCTAAATTTTAAATTCTAAATTTTAAGTTGTAGTTGGGAAAACCAATCCCAATTTTTTATCTTCTTCAGCAATTCTTTTTCTTTTGTTGAAAATTGCTTCGTGTCTGATTTTCTTTTGAAGCATAATCATACCTTCTTCCAAAGCTTCAGGTCTTGGAGGACATCCGGGTACGTAAACATCAACCGGTATAATTCTGTCAACACCTTTGAGTACGTGGTAACCATGTTCCCAGTAGGGTCCGCCACAATTTGAACAGGAACCCATCGAAATTACGTATTTTGGTTCGGACATTTGCTCGTAAAGCCGCTTGATTCTTTCAGCCATTTTAAGAGTAACTGTTCCTGAAATAATAATAAAGTCTGCCTGACGCGGACTTGTACGCGGTATAGTACCAAATCTCATAAAGTCAAAGTGTGGTGCGTTAACTGCCATAAATTCTATTGCACAGCAAGCCAAACCAAATTGTAGGTACCAATCGGATTTAGACCTGCCCCAGTTTAAAATATCCTCAACTGTTCCAAGAGCAATTCCTCCACCCTCATAAGGGTCATTCAATCTATTTAATAATCCCATAAAAAACTATCCTAATTATAATTCATTTTCATATGTAACATATTTCAACTAATTTTTCCCCAATCTCCATTCTACATTCTCCCTTCTCCTTTTTCCCTTTTCCCTTCTTTGACTGTCGACTATCGACTATCGACTGTCGACTAAAATTATTCACTAAAATGCTGTTTCCTATCTAATACCAAATCCTTTAACAAAGGTATATATGGTTGTGGTTTTTCCCATTCAATATCACCTTTGACCCACACATATGCAAGACCTGCGAGCAGGATAACAACAAACACCAACATTTCGATAAAAGCAAACCAACCGAGCGATTTAAATACAACTGCCCAAGGAAGAAGGAAAACAACTTCCACATCAAAAAGCAGAAATATAAGGGCAACAACATAAAAACGTATGTTGAATTTAATCCAGGGGCTACCTGAAATTAATTCTTCACCACATTCATAAGTTGACTGCTTCACAGGATTGGGATGGCTTGGCCGGATTATTGCGGCTGTGATAAGCCCGAGTGCAACAAAGACGAATCCTATTATTAAAAACAAGAGTACAATTCCAAAATCACTTAACATATCTTAACCACAATTTATTATCAATTATTCTATAATTATTTCCGTTTTTTAATAACTAAAGTTTACAATTTAAAAAATACAAATCAATTTCTCCTAAAAAAAATCAATTTTTGTAATCATATGTAAAAAAATTAATTTTTTATACATTATTATTAGTTTCGACTAAAACTAAATATTTTTTAAAATAGCTTATTATTTACTCATTAGAATCACCAACAATTCATTTACAAACAAATAATCTCAACTAAAATAAATATCGGCAATAAAACAATCAACGAAAACTTAATCATGTAGCCAAAGAAACTTGGCATTGGGACTCCTTCGCTTTCGGCTATTGCCTTAACCATAAAGTTCGGACCATTGCCGATGTAAGTCATTGCACCAAAAAATACTGCACCAACCGATATTGATTTCAATAATATTTCAGGTATTCCGGCAACAATATCCTTAATACCTTCCATAGGCAAGCCAAGAGCTAATGAATGGAAAGTAACGGCTGTAGGAGTATTGTCGAGAAATGAAGACAGAGCACCGGTTGCATAGTAAAACAACATAGGTGAATCAATACCTAATGCCGCCGCATGAGTTTCGAGATATTTCAGACAAGGCACCATTGTAATAAAAATTCCTAAGAAGAGATACGCAACTTCAACTATAGGTTCCCAATTGAAATTATTGGAAGCCCTTACTTTTTGTGTTGTAAATCTTAAGGATAAATAAGCCATCAATAAAAATATAGCTTCTCTAAGGAAAGAACTGTAATGTCCGGCTTTTATGAATGGCAAGACATTGGGATTGACAAAAGCAACAGCAAAGACGACTCCGAGCAACCAGATAAAGTTTAAATTCCCCTTTATTCCGATTGGAACCTTTTCCTTTATCTCCAAATCTGCTAAATTTTCTTTTTTATATTGAAAACTATCATAGATATAATAGATAAGCATCAGCAGAAAGTTAGCTAAAATCCATTCGGGTAATAAGTGGAAGAACCATTCAAATGGTGCACCACGAAGATACATCATAAATAAGGGCGGGTCTCCAAGAGGTGTTAACAGACCTCCGCAATTTGCTACGATTGCAATAAAGAACAAAATTGTATGGACTTTATGTTTTCTGTTTCGATTTGCCTGAATTATTGGTCTTATCAATAGCATTGCCGCACCGGTCGTACCCATAAGAGAAGCAAGAACAGCTCCTATGGCTAAAATAATTGTATTTGTTTTGGGATTAGGTTTTAATGAACCGTCAACAAAAATCCCGCCGGAGATTACAAATAAAGCACCAAGTAAAATTATGAAAGGTACATAATCAAATAACATTGTATGTTCGAGTTCATGTGTCATTCCCATAGAAACAAGCCAAACAGCGGTTGGGATACCAAGTATCAGTGCAACAATTAATTTATTTTTATTCGATTCCCAGAAATGATGTGCGAACAAAGGAAGTACAGCAATTGAAGCCAGCATAAGTAAAAACGGTACCATCGAATACAATGGAATTTCTATTTCATGTCCCATTAAAATTTCCTGTAATTTGAAAAATAATATCATTAAAATTAGCAATAATATTAATGATAAACAAATTCTTTGAATTTTCCTGAGAAAAGAAAACACAAATAATAATATGGTTAATTAAAAAAATTTTAAAGATTCATTAAGTAGAATTGAAAGAAATTTGCTTGTATGATAATAAGGTAAAGTTTTGGTGCTAAGAATTTATTTTGGTAGAAAGTTAAAATCTTAATATCTTTATTTTTTTTTATTTGTCATTCCTGCGAAAGCAGGAATCCAAGGATTATTATTCATTATTTTTAATTATAGAGGTAAAGATGGGTTTTATTAAGTTCTTAGCAGTAGCAATTGTTGGCTTCTTGTTTATTATTAACAATTCTAATTCATGCACAAATTATTTGATTACAAAAGGAGCATCAGTTGACGGCTCCACAATGATTACTTACAATGCAGATGCAGGCGGTTTTATGGAACCCTTGAGATTTCACCCTCCTGCAGATTATAAGGAAGGTGATTCTTTAGAAATATATGATTGGGACTCAGGAAAATATCTTGGAAAAATAAAACAGGTTAAACATACATATTCAGTTATCGGTAACATGAATGAATTTCAGGTTTCGATTGGTGAAACTACTTTCGGTGGACGTTCAGAATTGCAGGATACAACAGCTATAATGGATTATGGAAGTTTAATGTACATAGCTATGCAAAGAGCTAAAACTGCACGTGAAGCAATTAAAGTAATGACTGACCTTGTAGCTGAATACGGTTATTACAGCAGTGGTGAATCATTTTCGGTAGCTGACCCGAATGAATGCTGGATTTTGGAAATGCTTGGAAAAGGCGGCGAGGAAAAAGGAGCAGTTTGGGTGGCACGACGTATTCCCGACGGTTACGTAGCAGCACATGCTAATCAGGCGCGTATACGAGAGATTCTTGTTAATGACCCGGACAATTGTCTGTATTCGAAGGATGCAATGACATTCGCAAAGAAAAAGGGCTGGTGGAATCCTGATTCGGCAAAGTTTTCATTTGCAGATACCTATGCCCCGCTTGACCCGGGAGCTTTGCTCTTTTGCGAAAATAGGGTCTGGAGATTTTTCTCAAGGATTGCTCCTTCTCAAAACTTTGATACATCATACTGGAGAGCGGTTAAAGGGGCGGAACCGTATCCCTTGTTTATCAAACCTGATAAAAAAGTTAACGTTGCCGATGTTATTTCGCTTATGCGTGACCACTTTGAAGGTACTCCGTGGGATATGACAAAGGGATTAGCCGCAGGACCTTTCGGTTGTCCTGTTCGATGGAAAGGATTAACATGGAAAATCGAGGGTGATACAATTAACAACTATGCATGGGAACGTCCCGTTTCGACACAGCAGACAGCTTTTACTTTTGTAAGTCAGATGCGTTCGTTTCTGCCGAATGAAATCGGCGGTTGCTTTTGGTACGGAGTGGATGACAATTATACGGATGTTTATATGCCGTTATATTGCTCTATGACACGGACACCCGCTTCATATTCATTCGGGAGTATAAAGGAATTTTCGTTTGAATCAGCTTTCTGGGTATTCAATTTGGTTGCTAATCTTGCATATACAAAGTATTCATTTATGCTCAATGATATTCAGCCGGTTCAGCAGGAATTAGAAAATAAATTCTTTGCAGTGCAACCGGCAATAGAGCAAGCCGCAATGACACTTTACAAAACAGACAAGAAATTAGCACTAGATTTTCTTACAAACTATTCCGTCAACGAAGCCGAAGGAGGAGTGGACAGGAC
>CAZEHW010000046.1:0-18124 GCA_964511865.1 uncultured Hyphomicrobiales bacterium
TAATGAATAATGAGGGAATATGGAGAATATATTAAAAATCAAGAGTTATTCGTTTTCTATAAGAATTGTGAAATTGTGTCAATTCCTTGTAAAAGATAAAAAGGAAAGAGTTTTAAGTAAACAGATTTTACGAAGCGGTACTTCGATTGGTGCTATGATACGTGAAGCTGAATTCGGGCAAAGCAAAGCTGATTTTGTTTCAAAAATGAGTATTGCTCTAAAAGAAGCAAATGAAACCGACTACTGGCTCTCTCTATTAAAGGATACAGGGTATCTGACTGTTGAGCAATATAAAAGCATAAGTACTGATATGAATGAGATAATAAAACTTCTTGTTTCCACAGTAAAAACATCAAAGAAAAACACAAAATAATATTATTCATTTTTCACTATTCATTATTCATTAAAAAAGCCGGCGATTTGTGGTCGCCGGCTTTTTGTTTAAATTAATATTAATTTAGCTTTCATTATTTGTTTTTATGGTTTAACAACTCTCCACTGACCACCAGCAAATATAAACATTAGCATAGTTTCATTTATTGTAGTTGTGTATGCCGGACTACAGTTGAAAGATGCTGCATCTAGGGTACCTCCTGCATCATAACAGAATACATATAAAATTTTCCCATTGCCTGCTGATGGTAAAGTAATATTGTCGGTTACACCATCATTATCAGAGTTTAGGAATATGACAGATGCGTCATCAGGAATAGTTGCTAAATTGCTCGCTACATTTACTTGAAGATAAGAGAGCTTAACATTACCACCACCATCAGCTACTGAAATTGCAAGACCTGTACCTGCACCATTGTCAATGGATATACCTGCTCCTGTACCAGTGTTAGCAACTGTCAAAGCTGCAAGTGTTGCTGATGAAGCAAATGAACCTGTTGCAGGAGTTGTTCCACCAATTGGAGTGTTGTTAATTCCACTTGTTGCATTTAAAGTTCCATTTACCGTTACAGCATCTGTAGCAAAATCTCCATAAATAAGAGGAGTAGCAATATTTGTATTATCAATATATAACTTATCACTTCCAAGTTCATTTTGTCCTGCCTGTTTTCCAATAAAAACATTACCTGAACCTAAAGTACTTGCACCTGCATAGTATCCAATCACAGTATTATTATTTCCAGTTGAGTTTGCCATCAATGCTCCACCTCCGACAACTATATTATCAACACCAGTCGTATTGTTCATCATAGCTGTTTGTCCAATAGCTGTATTATTGGCTCCTGTTGTGTTGGCTGACATCGCACCACTACCTATGGCAGTATTTGAGAATCCTGTTGTATTGGCAAATAAAGCTGATGAGCCAATTGCAGTATTTTCTGCTCCTGACGTGTTTGTTGTAAGAGTATTTATACCAAGAGCAGTATTTTGGTTTGCTCCGTCATCATTAGTACCGGCACCTGAACCAAGAAAAACGCTTGAGCCGTCTGATTTACCATCAGATAGGCCGTCAATAGTCGGAGTTCCTGCACTTGTCCAGCTTACAGCACCACTGCCGTTTGTAACAAGCATTTGACCTGCAGTGCCGTCGGTATTTGGAAGAGTATATGAAGAACCACCATTTGTTAATGTAAATGTTCCTTTCAAAGTCGTATTACCATTTTTCAGCATTACGAGAGCGTCGGATGGAGTACCGGCACTTGTGCCATTACCGATAACAAAAAGCCGGTCAGTTGATACCCAAGAACCGAGAGTTCCTGTAACATCAGTATTGAATTGACCGAAAGTTGTTTGTGCATAGGATTTTGAATTTGTCCAATATCCGAAAGCAGTACTGTTTGTTCCTGTAGCTGAGGTGGATTCTCCCCAAGTTGTAGCACTATATCCGCTGGAATTTGTATAATTACCCCATGCTGTTGCTAAATATCCACTTGCAATTGAACCTTCACCAAAGGCCGTTGATTTAACATTGCTTGCAGTTGTTGACCAACCCCATGCCATTGAGTAATCTCCCCGATTTCCTTCATCCCATTGTGAACTATTTGCACCACCCGCTCGAAAAGCACCTTTACTTTTGTCATAAAACATTCTGTGCATATTATCTTCACCAACATCATAATTTAATAAAGAGGAACCAAATACAAAATCGTCATTTGCTATATCGCCGTTAACGTTGCTTGTTACGTTTGCCGTTGTCGAAAAAACAGTTGTTGCTGAAACCAATCCGTCAACATAAGTTTTTACTGCTTTTTCTGTCGGTACAGCCAAATCGCTGTTGTCTGTAAATGTGCCATCTGTTGAGAATTCGCCTATTGTAGCACCTGCAGGTAATTGCAATGTTGTGAACCTGCCGGTTGAAGCTGTTGTTGCTCCGATTGGAGTATTTTCAATTGTTCCTGTATTGATTGTCAAAGCATCGGCAACGTTAGCATCAGGAAGAATTCCATTTACTTCTCCTGTAGCTAAGTCAACTGCGGTAGATAAGGAAATACCTTCCATTGCAAATCTGTTTGCAGTTAAAACACCTCCTGTAGCCGGCTCCAATAATGTACCTGTGCCGACAGTCAGCGTTTTACCTGTGCTTGTTCCTGATGTAATACCGTCGAAACCGACAGACGAAGCTGTAACACCTGTGATTCCTGAGCCGTTACCTGTTATAACTCCCGTTGTAGTTAAAGTTCCGTTTATTGTTAAAGCATTTGTTGAAAAATCACCGTAAATGAGTGGTGTAGCTGTTGAAGTATTATCAATATATAATTTATCACTGCCTGTTTCGCTATAACCGGCTTGGTAACCAATGAAAACATTGCTGTTGCCAAGAGAATTATAACCTGATTCTTCTCCAAGTGCAGTATTATAATTACCGGAAACATTTTTATTCAAAGCATTTGATCCAACTGCTGAGTTGTTAAGTCCAATGGTATTTTGGGCTAATGCAGCGTAACCTAAAGCACTGTTTGTTGAACCAGTAGTATTCATAATCAGCGAATTAGTACCAACAGCAGTATTGTCTGATCCTGTTGTATTCGTATACATAGATGCATCACCAACAGCTGTATTATGAAGTCCGGTTGTATTCGGTCTCAAAGTACCTCGACCTAAAGCAGTATTGCCTTGTCCAGTACTGTTGTCTCTTAATGCTTCTGCACCAACTGCCGTATTTGTCATCCCTGTAGTATTAAGTCTTAAAGCCATGTAACCAATCGCAGTATTGTTGTTTCCTGACGACAATGTATTCATTGCCTGAAATCCAACACCTGTATTATTCCATCCTGCATTGGTTAAATTACCGGCGTAATCACCGACAAAGACGTTAGCCGCGGTTCCATATCCATGTATAAATGGCGCGGCGCCTTTATAAACAATACCGGTTGTGGCTGTAGTCGCAGGTAAGACGAAATTACCTCCGATATATAGGTTTTGGCTGATACCTGTACCGCCGGTAACAACTAATGCTCCTGAAGTAGTACCTGTAGATCCAGTACCTGCCGTTAATGTTGTTGCTCCATTTGCTGTTAAAGTTGTGAAAGCACCGGATGAACGGGTAGTTACTCCGATTGATGTCGCATTAATAGTACCACCGCTTATTGCAACTGTAGGTAGTGTTGACAAACCTGTTACATTCAAGGTACCATTTATTGTCAAAGCATTTGTTGAAAAATCACCGTAAATAAGTGGTGTGGCTGTTGAAGTATTATCTATATATAACTTGTTGCTTCCTGTTTCGTTGTATCCTGCCTGATAACCCAGAGCTACATTACCAGAACCAGCACTGTTTTGATTCAAGGTCTGATATCCAATGGCAGTATTGCTAACTCCTGTCGATAATGAACCAAGCGATCCAGCACCAATACCAACATTTGCTCCGGGCGGATTGGCAATACCGGCATTTTCACCAAGAAATGTACTATAATTTAAAGAATTAGTCAATAATCTTCTACCCTGAAAATATATTAAACCGTCAAAACTGAAATCCCCACCAACATCAAGAGGATAGTTAGAATATCCTTTAGCTATACCTACGTATCCGTTATTAAATACTGAAAGTCTATCAGCACCGGCCATTTGGATTTTAAATTCACCCCAAGAAGTTAAATTATTTATCATATTATAATCACCGAGGGTAATTGTCGTATGTTTAGTGAGATTTCCTCCTAATTGAAAATTATTATCCGGATTTTCTGTTAAACCATTGTCAACAGACATTGCTAAAATATTATTATCCACATAAGTTTTAACTGCCTGCTCAGTTGGGACTTTTGTATCACTGTTAGCCATTAATGTTCCATCCATTGAAAATTCATCAACAGCGGAACCTTTAGGCAACTGTAATGGAGCATATAAATATGTATTACCGTAAACTTCGAGGTCTCCTTCGTGTGTAGTTGTACCCCATATTGTTACATCACTATTAAAATTAGCCGCACCGTCAACATCAAGAGTGCTATATAAATAAACAGGGCTTTCTACTTCCAATATTCCATACATGTAGGTATCACCCTGAACAGTTAAATTTCCGCCAATGATTGCATCGCTTAAAGTCGAAAGTCCGTCAACATCGAAATTCCCTTCAAATGCCGTTGTTCCTTCTACTGTCAGACTTCCTCCTATATATGCATCACCCATTGTCTCAAGTGCATATCCAGTTCCTTCATTCATTGAGTAAATTGTAGAAAATGATGAACTTGAGTTATAAGCATTGATTGCATGACCAAATGTTGAAATTGCTTCAATTGCAGTGGCTTCGGAAGTAATTGTGCCGTCGGGTGATACAATTGCCGCTATTACGCTGCCAACAAGGTCAGTCTTTGTTAAAGAAAACAATGTTTGGTCGTCAACTGTCGGTCCTGAATATGAATACGGCAGATACAATCCGTCCTTATCCCATTCAACCCAACCACCGTCATTCCACTTCAATACCCAATCATTTAATGGTTCAACAGGAACTTCTCCACCGGAATACCTCCATGTGTTTTCAACAGTATCCCACCAGATTATTTGTCCATTTTTTGCGGCGTGTGCCATTTTATCCAAGGTTACTGCGTTATCCATTATCCTTGATGTTATAACGGCATCTGGTGCCAAAACTCCTTCAGTGACAACTTCAGGTGCAAAATATTCATTTCTGATTGACCCCGGACGAATGGTTGGCTCTGGGAAATATCCAACCAAATCTCCTCTTGCTTCTCCTATCGGAATTGCTGTTATATTAGATGCTAATTTTTCCTGTGTTATCGAACCTGGTTGAATTGCATCAACAATCGCCTGCGGTTCAATGACAGGATTTGGATATTCACCCGAAAGAGAACCACCTGCCGTACCCATTGGGATTGCCATAACACCGTCAGCAAGTTTTGATTGAGTTATTGCTCCATCTTCAACTGTAGTTGCAATATCAGCTTTTAAAGCTGTTTCTGCTGTTAATGTAAAAAATGAATATGGTACCGATGTCAGTTGTGTTCTCGGATAAGGTGCATCATCGCCTATCTTGGTTTCAAGCCATAATGTATTTGACCATGATACTCCTGTAAGATCAGATGTTGAACCGATATTTACATTGAAAAATCCATTGACCAAACTTACGTTCTGTGTTTCAGAAAAGACGAGTTTTGTAACATCAGTACTTGTTGCGTCATTCCAAATGCTGAAAAGCATTAAATAATTCCCGTCAGAAACAGGGTTTCCGTCTGTGTCAAGTATTCTTCCTTGATAGCTTATTTGATTAGGTATCTGAGAGATGAGTAGTGTGTGGAATAATAAAAATATTATCCCGAAAATGATTTTTTTCATAGAAAATCCTTTGCTTTTGTTGAACTTTTAAATTTATTTTATTTTTATCTATATTTATAACCATTATATTCTATTTACTATGAAAGTTAAAATTTGCAAACATTATATTAAAACTAATAAATTTATAAAGTATAAAATTAAGGAAATTTAATTAAAAAAATAACAATTAATTTTAAATAACAATTAATTTAAAATAATAATTAATCTAAAAATAATTATTAATCTAAAAATAATTATTAATCTAAAAATAATTATTAATCTAAAAAACAATAAATTCTTATTTAATTTTATCTTTAAATTATTGAAGCATATTTATTGACAGGATTTGCAAATAAAAAAGATATTATTATTAAGAGACAGTTAATGTTGCCTAACAAAAATAAAACAGAAAAAATTAATTGAAGTTTAGATTCTATGTCAGCAGTTGATTATGAAAAATATTATTTTGTAAAGAAATGATAACTCTTTATATTGCATAAAAAAATGTTTAAGATAAAAGATATTTAATTAACAATCTAAAAGTTTCTATGAGAATATTGACATATTTAATAGCATCATTATTTATACTGACAAGTTTAAATTCTTTTTCACAAACAGGAGCTAAATTCGGAATTAAAAGTGGATATAGTTTAGCTACACAATATGGTATTGAAACACCAAATATACCATATACTGTGAAAGTTAAATACAGACATAGTTTTGCAGGAGGAATTCAAATTTATTACCCCATAACCGAATCTTTTGGTGTTCAGCAAGAAATACTTTATATCACCAAGGGCTCCAGAGAAAATATAAAAATGATAGATATGCCGGTTATCACAAATACTGAATATGATTTAAATTATCTGGAAATTCCCTTTGTTTTCCGATACACATTTGTAAGATTGTGGGACATTGATATTTATGGATCTAGTGGTTTTGCTTTATCAATTATGCTTAATGGTGAATACCGATTAAACGGCACTGTTATCTTAGGAGATGACAAAGAACCTGAGGAATTTTCATATACCAATGAAATTCAAGGTGTTGATATTTTTGACTATGGTTTTCTTTACGGAGCTGGTTTAGAATTCGAACTTTTTAACCGAAAATGTTTTTTTGAATATCGCTTTAATATTGGTTGGAATACTTTAATGATGCCAACAGTTGAAGGAGGAGATCCCGCTCCTTTACGTAATCAAAACTATATATTCGTTGTTGGTGTTTTTATGTAATTTAAATTAATATCGAAATGAAATTTTGAATAATACATTAAATTAACAGAAAAAATGTTTTATTAAAAATAAATTTTTAAACAATTAAGGATTAAAAAAATGAAAAATACTCTTCTAATATTATTATTTTCAGCAATTTTTTATACCGTTCAAGCCCAATCAGTCCCAAACGGTGATTTCGAATCAGGGAAAGATACATTATCGCTGAATAGTTGGCATACGATAAATGAACTCACTGGGTTTTTTTTCCCGTTTACAAGAACAACTGATTCTTATTCAGGAGAATATGCTGTTAGACTTCAAACATTAGAAATTTTCAATACTAAGGTACCTGGATTAGCTACTCTTGGTAATATTGTTATTGGAGACGTTAAAGGTACAATTCATTTTCCTTACAAGCCAGACAAGTTAACTGGGATGTACAAGCATCCGTCTAATAAAGATGCTTCGCTTATATGGGTTTATTTCCTTAAAAATCAAGGAGCTAAAGTTGATACTGTGGGGCAGGGTACTTTTATTCCCGATGGAAATATTGATGCTTACAGAGCATTCGAAATTGAAATAGAATACTACTCAGAGTCTGTACCTGATTCTATGAACATCCTGCTAATATCTGATAGCGAAGTTCCAAACAGTACTTTTTATATAGATAATCTTGAATTTATTTATAATGCAAATTCTATATCAAAGAACACAGATGCTACTTTTGAGATATATCCAAACCCGACATCTTCTTATATCTATATTAAAACAAATGAATTGCATGAAAATGAATATTTGCTTTCAAATCTTATTGGTAATGTTGTATTGTCCGGAACAATTGATGAATCTCATTTGCTTGATTTATCAGGACAACCTCATGGAGTATATTTTTTAGTGATGGGCAACAAAAAATTTATAATTTTCAAGAATTAAGTTTTCATGCTTTTTTAAAACAGTATGTTTGATTTTGTAGTGATTTTATCATAATATCGTAAATTAGCATCAATTAATCGAAAATTCATTTGTTTTTATTGATACAATATTATAATTAGCTTTCTGGTGAAACAAAGTTTGCATTCAAAAATATTGACTTTAATATTTAAATTTATCAACTTTAAGAAATTAGTTGAACAAAAAGCTTATAAGCAATATTCAAATTCTCTTAAGCCATTTGTCCCCTCAAGTATTCATAGGGAGTTCTTGACCAACATTATAAATATTAGTTCCCGAGAAATTGCTACATTTGAAAGAAAAGATAAAGTAACAAAAAACCACATAATTTTTTTTCATGGAGGCGCTTATATTTTTAACATATCAACAGGGCATTGGAAACTTGCAAAAAAAATTGTAAACAAAAGTTTCTGCAGAATGACATTAATTGATTATCCTTTTGCACCCGAGTTTAGCTATAAACAAACTTTTAGTATGGTGCAAAATGCTTATGAGCTATTGATTAGAAAATATCCTGATGACAATTTCATATTAATGGGAGATTCTGCAGGTGGTGGGCTGGCTCTATCTTTTATGCAAAAAATTATTAATGAGAAAAGTCCAAAAATCCCCGTTAAATGTATTCTATTATCACCTTGGTTGGATTTAACAATCTCGAATCCGGACATTAAAAATCTAGAGATGACTGATCATATTCTATCATTAAAAATGCTCAAATTTGCCGGGCAGAAATATTCTAATGGTGACAACGCTAATAATTACTTATTATCACCAATCAATGGGATATTCCGGAATATACCAAAAACAATAATTTTCTACGGAACTGAAGAAATATTTAATGCAGATTGTAATAAATTAAAATCCTTGATAAGCGATAATAACACTAATTTTATCTTTAGAGAGTAAAAAAAAATGCAACATGATTGGGCTTTATTTCCAATTCCAGAAAGGGAAATGGTAATAAACGAAATTTGCGACTTCATTAATTAATAAACATCGTTTTAAAAATTCTTTTTCCAATTTTATATTACTCGAAAATCAATTCAACGGGAAAATAAAACATTCGAGTTTAAATTATATGTCATATATGTCACCGGTAGATTATGAAAAATTATATTTTGATAAGAAATAATATCTTTTTATATTGTATAAAAAAAATAGGAAAGTTAAACCCAAAGAAAGCAGCAACCTTTAAAACAAGTCGTTCATGTAAAGGTGCATACAGCAACCTACTTATCTTTTGAAAAAATTTTAAATAATTTTCAGAATTAATAGTAATTTAAGTAATGTCTAATTTGATTTTTTTATCTTCGATTAACACAACAAACTCTCCTTTAACTGATTGTTTTTTTAGCAATTGTTCTTTGCAATTAATTGCACTTCCTCTTATATATTCCTCATGAATCTTGCTTATTTCCCGTGCAATGCAAATTTGCTTAGTATCTCCAAAAATTTCATTCAATTCATCGAGAAGTTTGATTATCCTATGAGAGGATTCATAAAGAATCGTTGTATGTTCCATTTTTCCCAATTGTTTTAAGAAAGTCTGCCTTCCCTTTTTTTGAGGAGGAAAGCCTAAAAAAATAAAACTGTTTGTAGAAAAACCGCTTGCCGATAATGCAGGGACAAAAGCAGTGGCTCCGGGCAAGGCTATGATTTCAATATTATGTTCCACAGCCAATCGAATCAAAGGGAAACCCGGATCAGATATTAGTGGTGTTCCTGCATCCGAAACAAGAGCTATACTCTTACCTGACTTTATTTCTTGGATTAACTCTAAAGCTTTGTTTTTTTCATTATGCTCATGGTAGCTTGATAGTTTCTTCGGAATAACTGATAAATTTTTCAACAAAATCCCTGTATGTCTGGTGTCCTCACAAGCAATTATATCAACTTCAGACAATACCTTGATAGCACGTATGGTTATATCATCCAAATTCCCAATTGGTGTAGGAACAATAAATAAAGTCCCATTAGATGAATCTGATTTTGAAAACCCTTGATTCCAACCACTGTCAGAAGTCTGCCTAACGGAGTCAGCTGTCTGCCGTTTGCCGTCTGCTGTCTGCTGTCTGCTGTCTGCCGTCTGCTGTCTGCCGTCATACTGAGCTTGTCGAAGTATGATTTGCTTCTTTTTTTTCATGGTCTTGCTTTTTGTTTTCTCAAAGTTTTAAAAAAATCTGTAAGGAGTTTGGAACATTCCTTTTCCAAGACACCACCGATAACGATACATCTGTGATTTAACCTTGTGTCATCTGTAATTGAGAATAAAGAGCCACTTGCTCCTGATTTTGGGTCTTTTGCTCCGTAAACTAATCTTTTCAGTCTTGATAAAACAATTGCCCCGGAACACATTGGGCATGGTTCGAGAGTAACATAAAGTGAGCATTGATTCAAATATTTTAAATTAACCGATTTAAGTGCATTTTTAATTGCTATCATCTCTGCATGAGCTGTTGAATTTTTTTTCTTCTCAATTTTATTGTATCCTCTTGCAATAATTTTATTGTCCTTAACAATGACAGCACCTATCGGAACATCATTATATTTTAACGCTTTTTCTGCCTCAAGCAAAGCTTCATGCATAAATTCTTCATCATTATAATTGCTTTGAAGTCTTGTGTATTTAATTTCTTTTCCCATAATCAAAACTTTTTCAAATTATTAGCACCTGCAATTAAAGTATTATCGTTTTTAGCAAAACATAACCTGAGCATTGTTTTTCCTTCATCTGATTTTGAATAAAAGACCGAAGGTGGTATCGTTGTAACACCATAATTTTTTACTAATTCAGTGGCAACTTCAATATCATTGTTATTAATTAAATCAGGGATGTCAACCATCATAAAATAACTACCTGCAGGTAGGTGAGGTCTGAATCTTGTTTCCTGAATCAATTCATAAATTAAATCACGTTTCGATTGATATAGTGTTTTAAATTCCGGAAGATATTCATCCAGTTTACTGAAAGCAAATGCCATTGCATGCTGTCCGGGAGTATTAACCGCAAAGGTAGTCCATTGATGGACTTTTTGAATCGCTTTTGTAAGTTCGGGTATAGCAAAAGCAAATCCGATTTTCCATCCTGTCATACCAAATGTTTTTCCTGAAGATGAAATCGTAATTGTTCTTTCCTTCATACCCGGTAAAGTCGCAATTGGAATATGCTCCGAATCATCAAAAAGCAAGAATTCATACACTTCGTCGCTGATAACCAATAGGTTATGTTTACATGCGAGTTTTGCTATAAATTCAATTTCAGATATATCAAATACTTTTCCTGTGGGATTGTGAGGATTATTAAAAATAATCATTTTTGTTTTTGGAGAAATCGCTTGTACAAGTTCAGATTCATCGAAGCAGAAATCCGGCTTTTTCAAAGTAACATATTTCGGAACTCCACCGGCAAGCATTACATCTGCCTGATATGCATCATAAAACGGTTCGAACAAAATGACTTCGTCACCGGGATTTATCAAAGCTGTTATGGTTGAGTAAAGTGCTTCTGTGGCTCCGGCAGTTATGGTAATTTCGGTGTCTTGATTCCAATCCAGGTCATAATATTTTTTTTGCACTTCCGAAAGTATTTTCTTTAGAGAAAGTATACCGTTTGAAGGAGCATATTGATTTTTCCCTTCCTTCATGGCTTTGTATGCTTCATCCATCAACCATTGAGGACCGCTGAAATCAGGGAAACCCTGACCTAAGTTTACGGCATTATATTCCACTGACAATTTGCTCATTGTAGAGAAAATTGAAGTCGGCATTGATTTTATTCTATCAGCTTCGTACATTTTATTCTAATCTAATTAATACAAAAAATTAAATTTAAGAAATTTTATTGAAATGGAAACTGTAAAGAATTTATGTAAAAAATTTATTTTTATTTTACTTTCAGTAAGGAGACAAAAGTGTATCAGTAATTAAACTATTCTAATTCCATGACTTAAAATTTCCTGAACAAAAGGATTGTCTTCAGTAAAATCTTCAGGACGGTAAGGATGAATTTCGAGGTCATAGCTCGTGTTTAATTTTGCTCTTCTTATTTTGTCGTTATCATCAAAGTAATTTCCGACAAAGTCCTGCGATACAACTGCCAAATCTATATCGCTCCATTCATGGGCAGTTCCTTTCACTTGACTACCAAAAAGGACAACTTCACTTATGTTAATATTGAATTTTTTAGACTCTGCTATCAACATTTAAACAAGTTCAACTATGTAAGTTGGTGCTTCAGCCATAAATGTATATCCTTGATTTTTCAAGATTCATGAAACAATATTCTTTTGTTGCCTTTCTACAAAATTATTGCTTGTGTTCTGCGTAACGAGTAGAAATATTAAAAGTTGTAACAACGTCAAGAAAACTCTCTATTTCGGCAGTTAATTCAATATTTGATTGTTTTGCTAATCGTACAAGATTATGAGTTCTTGGTGGATTTAATTGTTGATTAAACTTGACCCAATGTGCTTTTAAAATTTTTTCAATAACCAAATGTCCAATAAATAATGACCAGTCATAATGACAGGATTTAAAGTTGGATTCTGCCGCCTGCAAAATCACTCTCGGCTGAAACAATCCAATGTTGTATAATATCTTCAATCTTCATAATTTAAATATACGAAAAATTGATTAAATTATTAACTCATGTCAAAGAAAGTGTGATAACTTAAAAAAAAATCGATACGTTAATTTGCTCTGTATATCTCTTTTCAACGACTTATTGAAAAATTCACTCCTTTGCTTTCAATTACTGACTCTCATCACCCTCAACTTCTTATAAACTTCATAAGCTACAATTAAACCCAAAACAAAAAGTACAACTGATATAATTGCCAGATGCCATTGACCTTTAGGTATATATGAAGCAACAGAATTATAAATCAAAGCTGTTTCTGTTATAATTAACATGATTATTGCAGGAATCAATGTGAACCACTTGGGTGATTTGTACCCAAGGAAGAAAACCGTTACAACAAATAAAGCGAGAGTTGCAATTAGTTGATTCGATGCACCAAACATGGGCCAAATTACTTTATAGCCACCACCCAAACAAAGAATATAAGCAAAGAACAATGAAACAGCCGTAGAAAAATATTTGTTTTTGAAAATCCCGCCATATTTTTTCCCGAATGTTTCTGTTACAACATAACGATTTAACCTTGCTGATGTATCGAGTGTAGTTAAAATAAAAGCATTTAGCATTAAAATGCCAAATGATATCCCAAGTTTAATGGGAATCCCAAGGGAATCAATGCTTAAACCCAAACCGTAACCGAAAACAATATTCGGACTTTTATGAAACAAATCCTGAAAAGCATATCCGTTTATTGTTGAACCACCCGAACCTCCTGGAAGCCAGACTAAAAGTGACGAAATCATAACTATGACCATCAAAGCCAATAATCCCTCTGTTAGCATTGAACCATAAGCAACAAATTTTCCGTCACTCTCTTTTCTTAATTGTTTTGCTGATGTTCCACTTGCAACAAGTGAATGGAAACCCGAAATTGCCCCGCAGGCAATGATAATAAACAGCATAGGAAACATGGCTCCTCCTTCACTGTTGAACGAGATGAAAGCCGGTGCAGAAATTGTCGGATTTCCGACGACTAAACCAATAAGTCCGGCAAATAATCCAATAATCAATAAGTACATTGAAAGATAGTCCCTTGGTTGCAACAAAAGCCAGACAGGTAATGTGGCGGCTATAAATGAATAAATGATTGCAAAAAGCAACCAGAAATGATAAGAAGATATACCAAAAATTGTTTCAATATTGATTGGAAATTCCGCTCCTAAAAATATCAAACCGAAAAGCATTGCTAATCCAATTACAGTTCCTAATATAACAGACATACCTTTGCGGTAAACAAAAAAGCCAAAGAGAAGTGCAACCAGCAAAATCCCAACTGTGGGAATAACTATATGAGGATCTTCAGCAAGGGTTTTTGCTGTTAAATCAGCAAAAACAGCTTGCACCAAAACTAATGTCAACCAGACAAAAACAGCAAAAATGGCACTGGCTCTTCCTGAAACCGCAGTTTTCGTTATTTCAACTATTGACTCTCCCCTGCTACGTAAAGAAGCAACCAAAGAGGCATAATCATGGACTGCTCCCATGAACACCGAACCTATTAAAACCCACAGCATAGCAGGCAGCCATCCAAAATATGCGAATGCAATTATTGGACCAACGATGGGACCTGCTCCTGCAATCGAGGAGAAATGATGTCCGAATAAAATAGATGGTTTGGTTGGGACATAGTCCATCCCGTCATTCAATTGGTTGGATGGAGTTATATTTGAATCATCAATTTTAAGTACTTTATTTTGGATTATTTTACCATACCACAAATAGGCAAAAATAAACCAAGCTACACCAAAAATAACAACGATTGCCGCACTCATTTATAAACCTTTCAAAAAATTTTCAGAATTTTGAACTACAAAATATTCAAAAATATTTGTTTTGACAATTTTAATGATGTAAATTAAGAGTTTAAATATTATAATTTTCATTGAATAATAATTTAATTAATATATATGTTGAGGTTAAAAATGGAAAATAAAAATTTTAAAGCTTATTTAAAGCCAATTTCTACTTTGATTAGTAGATTAAAATTTGGGGCTCTTATTAGCTGTTCATTATTTATTTTACTTAGTTGTGGTGAAAAACAAGAAGAAACAAAAATCGAGGAACCTATGAATATGTTAAACCCTACTTTGCAGGAAAGAATTGATTTATATTCACCGGTGAGTATTACGGCAGATATATCTCATCTTACATCAAACGAAAAAAAAGTAGTTGAACTATTAATCGAAGCCGGAAAAATTGCAGACGAAATATTTTGGAAACAGACTTCACCTTCTGCAATTCCAACCCGGGATTCTTTAAGAAACCTTGACACTCCCGAAGGAAGACAAGCACTCGATTTTGTTATGATTAATTACGGTCCCTATGACAGAATTGATGACAGTAAAAGATATTTAGGTTCAGGTCCTGACAAACGTCCTGATGGAGGGAACTTTTATCCCACAGATATGACAAAACAAGAATTTGAAGATTTTGTTAAAAATAATCCTAAAATGAAAGAATCTTTTGAAAGTCAATATACTGTTATTGTACGTGATAAGGGATTATTGAAAGCAGTACCATATCATCAGGCATATCCCGAAACATTCAAAATTGCTGAGAAGTTGGATGAAGCCGCCCGATATGCCGATAATCCAACATTGAAAGTTTATTTGATTGAAAGAGCAAATGCTATCAGAACTGATAATTACTTCATTAGTGATATGCTTTGGATGGATATTAAAAATAGTAATATTGATGTAATTATCGGTCCTATAGAAAACTATGAAGATGCAATTTTTAATTATAAAACGGCGTATGAAGCAGTTATTATGGTAAAGGATAAACAAGCTACAAAAGAATTGGAGTTATTTAATAAACATGTCAAAGATTTTGAAGACAGATTGCCCTACGATAAAAAGTACATCAGAAAGGAAGTTGGTTCAGGGACTCAGATTACTTTTGTAAATGTACTTTTCTTTGGTGGTGATTGCCAACAGGGAACAAAAACAATAGCATGTTCTTTACCGAATGACCCTAAAGTTAGAGAAGCAAAAGGTGGCGGAAAAAATTCAATGTATAAGAATATGATGGAAGCCAAATTCGATAAAATTGTTGTTCCGATAGCTGAAAAACTACTCGAACCGGAACAGGCAAAATTCACAGATAAAAAAGCATTTATGACTTTCGTAACTTTGCATGAAGTTTCACACACTTTAGGAAGAGGATATGTTTATGGCAATGATGCATTATCTGTTAGAAAAGCACTCAAGGAAAGATACTCAGCTATTGAAGAATGCAAGGCAGATATACTTGGGATATACAACCAAAAACATCTTTTCGATATGGGCATATTAAAGCAGGATGATTTGAAAAAAGCTATGGCTACGTATTTGCCCGGTCTTTATCGTTCAATCAGATTTGGAGCTGAAGAAGCTCACGGAAAAGCCAATTTAATTCAATTAAACTTTCTTTTTGAAAAAGGAGCAATTACAAAAAATTCAAATGGTAAGTTTGTTATTAATGAAAACATATTTTTCGATAAATGTGCAGAACTTGCAAAATTAGTACTGACTATAGAAGCCGAAGGCAACTACAAAAAAGCAGGGGAACTTTTAGAAAAATACGGAAAAATGAATAAAGATATTCAATCAGCCATTGACAAGTTAAAGGGAATTCCAAGAGATTTGAATACTACTTACAGTATAAATTCATCCAAGACAAAAAACAAAGATGCTGATGATGATGCTACATCAGATGCAGTTCATATAATACAAGGTTTATGAAATTTTAATTTTTTAAAGATATATTTTATTGGAGATAATCATGGGAAAATATGAAATTGTAAAATCAAAGAGCACAATAATAAACAATATTGATTGGAATAATTTAAGATTTGGACATTATTTTTCTGACCACGTCTTTATGACTGATTACGTTGACGGAAAATGGGACGACGGGATAATCAAACCCTACGGACCTATGGAAATCGAACCGGGAAATTGCACACTGCATTATGCACAAACGATATTTGAAGGTCTGAAAGCATTCAGGGATGTCAAAGGTGGAGTAAATATATTCCGTCCCGACAAAAATGCTCAAAGACTTAATGTGTCCGCTCAGCGGCTTTGCATACCTACTTATGATGTAAATTCACTGATTCAGGCAATGGTTGAGCTTGTGAAGGTTGACCATGAATTTATTCCTAAACAGCGCGGACACTCTCTTTACATTAGACCTGTTGTATTCGGAATAAGTAACTTTTTAGGTGTACATGCTTCAGAGGATTATAGATTGATTGTAATGACATCACCTGTTGCATCTTATTATCCATCAGGTTTAAATCCCGTAAAAATTTTAGTCGAAGACCAGTTAGTCCGTGCCGCAAAAGGAGGTGTCGGTGCCGCAAAAACGGGTGGTAACTATGCGGCTTCATTGCTTGCAGGCAAACGTGCATCTGAAAGAGGTTACGCACAAGTACTTTGGCTTGATGCATTAACCCGTGAATTAGTTAATGAAGTCGGTGCTATGAATATTATGTTTCTTATTGATGATGAATTGATTACTCCACCACTTGATGAAGGAACAATTCTACCTGGAGTTACAAGGGCATCAGTTCTTCAACTGGCACATGATTGGGGAATGAAGGTTTCGGAAAGAGGAATCAGTATTGCAGAAATTGCAGATGCTCAAAGCAAAGGTAAACTTCAGGAAGTTTTTGGAACGGGAACTGCAGCTGTTATTTCACCGGTTGGTACATTGGCTTACAAAAACAAAGATTATATAGTTAACGATATGAAAATTGGACCTGTTGCTCAAAAGTTTTACGATACCATTACGGGTATTCAATACGGTGAAATTGCAGACAAATACGGATGGAATGTACATTTTACAATATAAAAAATCGCGGAGTAATGAAGTGAAAAAAATTATTTTTATTATTTTGATATTCATTTATTTTTCTTCTAACATTGCAGAAGCTGAAGAAAAACAAATAATAATTGAAAAATGTCCTAACGAAGTATCCGGTACGGTTCAAATTAAGGATGAGAAGAATATTGTTCAACCAACTGTTCTTCCTGACATAAGTATCCCTGTAAGTACTATTAAACCGGTTTATTTTGGCTTATATGACGTTAATAAGAACGATATTCAAATGTTGCAAAATGAAATTATTCACACAGCTACTACTGAAGATATATTGCATGAGGGTAACCATATTGCTCTTGAGTTGGATATAAAAAATTCTAAAATTAATATAATAAAGCAGATTGTCAACTTATCTAATGAAGCAAAGCAGGCATTGGAAATCGCTCCTAATTGGCTTCGCGACCAGTTGGAAATAAAATTTACAGAGCTTAAAAAAAATAATCTTGATGATGATTATGCACAATTAATCATCAATGCATCAGACAATATTAAGGATGAAGTTGCATTTTGTATTGCAAATATGAGCTATCAAACTCTAACAGATTCACGTTTTATCAGTGACAAAGATATGATAGTCAGAAATGCGGAGTTTATTTATAATGTTGACGATTCATTACATTATGTTGATTTGGTCGAACATGGTTCTATAGCCGGAAAAGATTATTATACAACAACAAAATACCGTATTTATGACCCGCAATTACATGATACTATCTGGAATGAAATACCA
>CAZEHW010000047.1:0-18081 GCA_964511865.1 uncultured Hyphomicrobiales bacterium
TATTTAATCTAACCCAACTTGCGTTTTTAATTAATCATGCAAGAGATAAATATGACCTTAGAGATATACCTCCTTCCGACTTATCGAGACTTTTTGCAAATAACTTCATTACTAATAATGGAAAGGAAATAAATAATGGATCTCTAAATACTAATCTATCTTTGATAATTGCCGATATTTCGATTAAAAAATTGAGAATTGACATTAACGAAGCAATTGACTTTCTTGCAAAATTCATAAATAAAGCTATGAGTATCGGATATTTTAAACAAAAATAAAAATACAAAATAATTCTGCAATAGTCACGGTGTTGATTACTAACCTATCCTTTTTCTCTTTGGAGTTTTTTCAGTAATCTTGCCTCTTTCTTTGCCAGTCTTTCCCGAAGTCTTTCTTCTTCTGCTTTTTCCCTTTGAATTCTTTTCTGTAATGCGATTTCCTCTTGTTTTCTTTTGTGTTCTACATATTTTTGCCGATAAGTTTCAAAATAACCATCGGGCAAACTCTGTTGCAGAAGAAAAATCTGCTTGCCGGTCATCTTGTTTTGATAATACCAATGGCAAATAGCAGATGGAACATATGGTTTTGTTCTTCCGATTATCTTACATGCATTTTTACCAAGTTGTGTCTTTGATAAACCACTTTCTGACAGAATAAAATCGTATTCTTTCCAATCCATGTCAAGAAAATCAAGATTAATATCTTTTTTTTTGATGTCTTCGGACATAATGTTCTCCTAATTAGTCAATAATAAATTTTTAATTAAAAATTTTAACAAAAAATGAAAGCCAATTCACAAAAAATGAAAGAAAATAAAGAATACTGAGAAAATTTCACAATTAATGAAATTTTTAACCTGTTTTCATGTGACTTTTTTTCATTTTTTTTATAAATAACTTCAATTTGCCCTAAAAATGGGGTTTATTCCCGTTTTTCCATGGAATTTTTGACCTGCTCAACACTAAAAAATACCTTTCGCCCCAGTCTTTTATAAGGAATTTGTCCGGTTCGCATCATCCGCCAGAGTTTAACCGGAGAAATATTCAACCAGGTCATTAATTCCATTCGAGTAATCAGGTCACCCTTGGAATCTAACCCCATAGCTTCAGGTTTTTCCCTGCCTTTAAGTTTTGGGATGAATTCCTCAATACATTCCTTGAGCAGAGATTTCAATTCCTGCTTCGTTGAAACGATAATTTCGTCCATATTTACCTCTAATATTTGTAAAACAAGTCCTTTAGTTCCTGTGTACAAGTTTAAGAAAAGATAAAAGGCAAAAAATTAACGATTTGAATTAATATCGGTTAAGATGCGGTTAAGATTATTAAGATTTCTAAAATATGAGGTCTTTTTGGCTTCATTAAGAATAATTTACATTACTCGAGGTATGAATGTGGCAAAAAATGAAATTATGTGTAATAAAAAAAAGCCACAAGAATGTGGCTTAATAAATACTTGTGGCTAATTATTTTATACTCACTATTCCCCATTCAATCCCTCAACTATCTCCTTAAAGCTGTTCAGAGCGGTTTCTACGTTCTCAACAATTTCCAGAGCTATAACATCAGGTTCGGGTAAATTATCCAAATCACCTAAGCTATCATCCTTGAGCCAGAATATATCGAGATTTGCTTTATCCCTTGCTATAATTTCTTTATACGTGAATTTTTTGAATCGTTCTGTCTCTTTACGTTTGAAGCGGTTTTGAGGATTATAACTCTTCACAAAATCCTGCAAATCATCGTATTGCATTTGTCTTGTTTTCAAAGTGAAATGTTGATTTGTTCTAAGGTCATAAATCCACAATTCCTTTGTCCATGGAGTTTTGCTTGCCGGCTTGTTATCAAAGAAAATGACATTTGCTTTTACACCTTGTGCATAGAATATTCCTGTTGGTAAACGGAGCAATGTATGAACATCGCAACTTTCAAGTAGTTTTTTACGGATTGTTTCACCTGCACCTCCTTCAAACAATACATTATCAGGAACAACAACAGCAGATTTACCGTCAATCTTAAGCATTGTTCTGATATGTTGAATAAAATTCATTTGCTTATTCGATGTCGTTGCCCAAAAGTCCTGACGGTTATATGTCAAGGTTTCTTTGCCTTGCGTACCATCCGAATTTGAAATAGTAATACTGCTCTTTTTGCCAAATGGTGGATTAGTCATTACATAATCAAATCTTATTCCGGCATCTCCGATTAAACTGTCTGACAGCACTATTGGTGGTTCCTGGTCAATATCACCGACATTATGCAAAAACAAATTCATTATGCACAGACGGGCTGTATTTGCCACTATCTCCCATCCTTTGAATGTATTGAATTTCAGGAATTTCTTTTCTTCCTTATTCAACTGATATTCCTGACTGATGAAATCATAAGCAGATAAAAAGAATCCTCCTGTGCCACATGCCGGATCTGCTATGGTTTTCATCGGTTCGGGACGCAAACAATTAACCATTGCTTTTATCAATGACCGAGGTGTGAAATACTGACCTGCTCCGCTTTTTGTGTCTTCTGCATTCTTTTCGAGAAGTCCTTCGTATATTTCACCTTTGACATCAAAATCAACACTAATCCATGTTTCTTCATTGATTAGCTGTACAAGTTTATATAGCTTTGCCGGATCCTGAATTTTGTTTTGTGCTTTGAAAAATATCTGACCTAACATTCCTTTTTGCTTACCGAGTTCCCTCAATAGCTTTACGTAATGTGTTTCAAGTTCCGCACCTGTCTTGCTTTTCAAACTTTCCCAATTATATTCATCGGGAATATTGATTTTCCTTTTGTATGGCGGTTTGGAGTATTCGTCTGCCATTTTCAGGAAAAGTAAAAATGTTAATTGCTCAAGGTAATCGCCGTATCCTACTCCGTCATCACGTAGGATGTTGCAGTAGTTCCAGACTTTACTTACTATCGTTGCTGAGTGGTTGTTGTTCATCAATCTATTTCCATAAAAATCTCAAATAACTTTATTTTTTGGTAAAGTAATAAATTTTACTATTATTTTCTTTCAATTCATTTTTTGATATATCATGTTGGAAGGCATTTTTCCACGGATCCATTAAAGATACAATTTCACTTGTATGACTAATATATCTACAACAGTGATGTCGAGGAGTATCAAAAGTAATATATATTATATTACTTGGATTAGAACAAATATCATCAAGTTCATCAATTTCATGTTCCCCTCCATATTCTGTATTTAATCCATAGTTTTTAAGTACTTTTGGGATATCAAATATCATAAGACATTCTCCCCATCTTTTAGCATCAGGACCTCCATTAAAAATATCGGGAAAGTATAAAATTAAATCACATTGAGAAACATTTATACCATAATCAGCTAATACAGATACAGTACAAGCAACAGTACAAGTAAAAGCATTAATTTGAGTTTCAAATTTCATCTTTTAGTCCCCTTTCTATTTAATTTCATTCCTTTATTTTCTATTTCTTTCTCCTTCTTAATCCTCTCCAGCAACTTCTCTGCCGGCTCATCGTTTGGGTCTTGAGGAACAAGACCTCCCTCAAATGCTTTCTTCAATATGCTTTGTCGCAAACTTTCTGCTTGCTTCAAACTCAAATCTATTGTCTTTTCCAAATTCTCTGCTTCAGAAAAACGAGTTTCGATTTCAGAAACTATTTGTTCTTGTTCCGAAATTGGTGGTAAAGCAACATCCAAATCCTGAATTTCATTTGCATTGATATTATTAACACCACTTGTTGATTTAGCTTTTAATTCTATCTGATTTCTTAATTGTATTGACTGAAACTGATAATTAAAAAACTGGGAATTACTGAAATTATGATTAAATCTCATTCGAATTAAATAACCTGCATATATATAATTCTCAAGTTTTTTAGTAACTACAGCAGTTTTGCCAACAATTGAAATACTTCCATTTGACCTGATTATCAAAACATCATTTGATTTCAATGAATACTGCTTTATTTCTTCTTTACTGAAATCGGCATATTTCAAATCTGAAATATCAATATTACCATTGATAACATTTGGGATTCTTAAAACCGGTAAACCAGTATTTTCATAAGTACATTTTTTTGAAGTGCCATATCGTATATCTTCAATAATTTTTCCTAACTTCACCCGCTTCCATCCTTCAGGTAATCTTGTATCATTCTGCATTTTACATTCTACATTCTGCATTCCCAATCTACCGGAAAAAGCTGCGTAAAGCACTGACTGCTTATAAGTCTTAATCTGTTCTTTCGCTTTTTTCAAAGTGGCAACTGCTGTATCTAGTTGGCTGAAAAGTTCTTCGAGTTTCGAGACTATGCGGTGCTGTTCCTTTAAGGGAGGGATAGGAATGCTCTCTTTGACTAAGTGCTGGTAATGTCTTGCATATCCTTTATCAACAAATTTAATGCAATGAAGAAAATAAAAAAATAGTTTTGGATCAAAACAATTAAATGGTTTTAAAACTTTTACTCCATCAGCACCAACGATAAATCTGAAATTTACAAATTTCTTTACTTTGGTATGGTCACCAAAAACAACAACAGGAGGTTCAAAATCAAGTAGAAGTTTTTCATCATCAGAATAACCTCCAATAAAATCGTGACCTTGATCTATAACAGGATATTTTCCACTTTCTATATATTCTTTTTGTTTCAACTTTTTGTTATTTGTTGAAATAGGATTAATAACATCACAAAGATTAGCGATAGACCAAGAGGGAGGAATATTTGTTTTAATTGTCATTTTTAAAGGTCAGATTTTAGTTCTTGATAGTTCTTTTCATCAGGTCTATAATAATTTAAATATTGGGGAAAAATTTTAAAAATAGTTTCAACATAATTATTAGTATTTATATATTTATCCTCTGTACCTTTAGTAACTACTTTATTGTTAATTAAGGTATAATAAACTTCTAAAGCATTTAAATCAGGATTAATTTTATCTTCAGGTCTAGTATTTTGCCATGATAAGGCAATAGGCCAATTAATTGTCCAAAATGGTTTATTTCCACTTTTTGTATTGACAAGAGTTGAAAGAAAAATCTCCTGGAACTTTGTTCCATCTATTTCAGACTGTAAATTTAAGGTATCAACAGTTTTTAGGAGATAATTAATGTAATTATTTAACTTAGGAGTTGAAATTGCTCCAAAAAAGTTTGGCTCTTCATACCACGAAGCTGCATCATTTATAGCTTCACCAAAATAGTGTTTTTCCTTGTACTTATAATAATTACCGTAGCTTAAAGCACCTCTAAAAAGAATGTTAAATATAAATGAACTGGAAATATAAAATTGAATTATTGTCCCAAAATAATTTAAAGCATATATTAAATTGTCCTTACTAAATATATCTAGTGTTATAATTACTGAATCCTGGAACGGAAAAAATTCTGGTCTAAAGTCGATATTTTTTTTGTTTAATTTTTTTAATATTGGATCAATGTATTTTAATAGATCAATAATAAATAAATGATTTTTAAGAAATTCATAAATCTCGTCAAAATTTGCATTTTTCGTTCCTAAAGCATCAAGAATAGCTACAAATCCATAATGTTTAGTGAGTTCTTCCTTTTTTAGGACATTAAATTTTGCTTGTGATTTTTCTAATATTTGTATTTTTTGTTTACTCATTTACGCCACCAATTCCTCATTAATTTCTTCTAAAATACATCAATAATTGACAATTAAAACAATCATATTTTTGTTCTTCATTCATAATTCTTCATTTATAATTCAGCATTCATAATTCAGCATTCGTTAAGCCAAGTTTAGCGATAGACCAAGATGGAGGGATGTTAGGCATTTAATTCGTAAACAATGATATTATCAGAACTGATTTCAGCAAGTTGAGAAGCTAATTCTTTTATATCTTCTTTGCTGGGATATGATTCCCAACCGATAATGTCAATATGCCTTTCAGGAATATAGTTTCGGTCTAAGGATAATTTATCCCATAAGAAATATTGCTCTAATATTGAGCAATGTCCAATAGGAGGCTTGTTATTTAATAAAATTTGATTTTCATGACTAATTTTTTTTATTGAATTATTATCTAAATTTTGTGTTTCAAAGCAGGAAACTTCTTCCCTTTCTGTCAATGAATTCTTTCTTGGCATAAAAGCATTAGTATGAATTACAGTTCTAGCCTGTTTCGTCTTTATCCACCTATTTCTCAGAAATCTTGAATATATTTCAGGTTCACCGTATTTACTCATGAATCAGTGTCTTTGTAAATTCTTAATAATTCATCATTTATTTTTTGAATAGAATTTTCATTAAGAAAATGCTTAGCTTTTTGGGATTCTCCATGAAATAATGACACAAAATACAATTCACCATTCTTGCCAAAGGTTAAATTTGCCCTGGCTCCTTTTCTACCGTACCATTCAAATGAAAGCTCCCCGTCATAATCGAATTCAATTTCTGGTTTGAATTCGATAATAAAATTAATATTTGAACAAAATTCAATGAAATTATCATAATTACTAATTGACTTGCTTATATTTGATGCAAGATTTTCAAGAGTTTCATCTTTTTTAATTATTTCTGATAAATATTCTTTATTCTCAGTAAAAAAATCAATGGCTTTATTATTTATTAAATCTTTAAATTCACCAATGTTATATTTATTTATATCTTTAATTGAATTTGAAAAAACATCTTCCTTTAAATTATATTCCAAATCATCAATAGTTAGAGATGTATTCAATGTTTGATTGTATTTACTACATTCCGAAAGTTCAGATATTATAAATGACATATTATAAAACCTCCTCTAATTTATTTGAAACTATTTGAAAAAATATTGAGTTCTTCCGTTTTCTAAGTCTTTTTAATACTTCACTAATCTCGTCAAAATCATTTACCTGATTTAATTTTAATTGATAACTATCTATATCTATGATTACTTGCTTCATTTTTGTATCAATAACCAAATTTAATATGGTATTTTCATTTTTTGAATGATCAAATATGCTCTGATTATAAAACCTCTGGATTCCATTTATTGCATTATTATAGTAAGTCAATGGATTATCATCAAATATTTTATGATAATCTTTCAAGTAATTAATTTCATTAATATATCTTACACCAATTCTTGATATTTTTATATCGTTTAAGTGTTTTTTAATAAAATTAAAAAATAATAAAGCTTCATCTTCAACTTCTTCAAAATTAGTATAAGGTTTTAATTTGCTAATAGCTAATCTTTCTCTTTTAAATTGAACAACGAAGCCTCTCGTTTTATCTTTTATTACTGTTCCAAGTAAAAAAGCCGGTATCTCATCCTTTATTTGTGGAAGCGCACTAGGATCTAAATTAAATGAAACCTGTTTTTGTTCTAAGAATTTTTGCTCGTTATATTTGTCTTTTACATGATTATACAATACTATAAGGTCTTCTTTATTCAAATCTATAAGTGGCTGAAATTGAAATTCAATGACAGCCTCTTTTATTGGAGGTTTTTCTAAATTTCTAATTGCACTCATTTCTTCACTTAATATAATAAATCACGTTTAATATTCTATAAACGAAAATAACTAAAATTTCTTTCATTATAAAATTCTACGCTACCAATTCCACATTCATTTCTTCTAAAATACATCAATAATTGACAATTGACAATTGATAATTGACAATTAAAACAATCATATTTTTGTTCTTCATTCATAATTCAGCATTCATAATTCAGCATTCATAATTCATAATTCATAATTCATAATTCAGTATTTTCGTTCACTTCTTTCAAAAACTCCCTAAATTTATCAGTAGTTACATAATGTCCTGTTTTATTAGAGCCAATACGTTCAATAAAACCGATTCTCTTTAAAAATGTCAAGTCTCTTTTTATTGTCCTTTCATTTACAGGTTCATTTATAGGGACATTTACAGGGACATTTACAGGGACATTCTTTGTATAATCTTTTGCTGAAATAAACTTAGAAACATCTATTAATCTTAATATTTCAATTAACCTTTCTAGTCTTTTTCCTTTTACGCCGAAATTTACAGCGAACTCTTCACTAAACTTTATTCCTGCATTTTCTACATTTACACCGACATTTGCACCGACATTTTTATCTTTTTTGTCGGAGTAAATTTTCTTTAATATCCTCTGAAACTTAATAGTGAAAAAACTGTTTTTCTCAAATTGAACCGGTGGCAAATTTGCATCTTTCATTGCATCCTGAATACGTTTTATGCCCGTTCCAAGCTTTTCAATATAATTAGCTCTAAGCATCAATGAAGCAATTAAAGTATTGCGAGTAACACTTTTAGTACCAAATTCAGATTCCTTTAATCCCTTGGGTAATCCACCCGGATTGGAGATTTCTACTCTGTCATCATAAATCTCGATTATGACATTAGCCCCTTTTTCGAAATAATCTCTGTGTACGACAGAATTAATAATTGCCTCACGTAATGCGGTTTCGGGAATTTCTAAAATATCTTCACGTTGTAGTTTTTGTATCTTATAGCTGATGTTCAAATGTTTTTTCAGAAACAAAATAGCATCTTCAACATTTGAGATTATATCACCTTTGAAATCTTTCCTATCCAGAATATTGATTTTCTCCGTCCCTTTATACAACACTCCTGTAACTACTGATTGAAGAAAGATTCTTTCAGGATATTTAGCAAAAAACAAAATTCCTGTGTTATTAAGAAAAACTTTAGAATCTTCGAAAGCTAATACACCAAGATTTTTGAGCACTTCTTTGAAGTCATAATCAGAAGAAATACCACATTTTCTAATGAAAGTATTATAACGGTTTCTATCAAAATCCTCTTCAAAATTGAATCTTTTGTCATAAATTTCATCAAATTTAACCCTACCTTCATTCTGGACAAAAGCAACAATGTCTTCTGTACTCATTTTCTGGGAATTAGCCCCAGTTCTCAAATAGAATCCTGATGAACATTTATATGGCTTTCTGTTACCCTCAGGAACATTGATAATCACAATATTCTCATATTTTTCAATAGTTATTCTGATAGGTGGGTCGCAATTTTCAGCAATGTTCTGAATTTCAGATTTAGTTTTATTATCAAGTTTAAAACCCTTTATTGCGGAAGAATCAGAAATCCCAAGGAAAATACGTCCACCCGAAGAATTAGCAAATGCAACAATTTCTTTATCCAACTTGGAGACCGATTCTTTAAATTCAGTGAAGTATCCCTCACCTTCCTCAAGAATAATATTTAGTTCTTGCTTGTTCATAAATATTATGCCACCAATTCCACATTAATTTCTTCTAAAATACTATCTAAATCTTTACCGAACAAATTCCATACTTTTATTAGTCCACCTCGTTCTGCAAAAGGAGTATTGTCGAAATCACTTTTTTCGATATTCACAGAGCTAATTATATGGTCTTTGAACATTCTCAGCCATTCGGTCTGCTCTTCGGTGAATTGGATATTACCTGCATTCTTTTTGAATATCCATTGCTTAAAGTTACGGTTCACAATTTCGCTGTAAGGTTCAAGTTCCTTGTCAATTCCCAATTCAAAGCGAAGCAAAGATACAATATCCGTTAAAATTCTCTTTATGCTTTTGCCCTTGACTTTTTCGCCATAAACCTTTTCATAAGCAAACCAAAGACGCTCGCCTGTTAATAAGTAAGGATGACTTTGCAATGCTTCATTAAGTTCTTTAATCATCTCGAAAGTCAGCGTTCTTCTGCGGTATGGCTGGCTGTAAAATATTTTGAGAGCAATCAATTCATTTTTATTTTCTTCCAAAAACTTTTTAAACGTTTGAATTGTCTCCTGTGCTTTTTCCTTTGCCTGCTCGTCGAAACCTGCAAAGAGCAGTTTATCCAGATTTTGGTTATCCATTATTTGCTCGAGTTCCCGTCTGCAATTTTCAAGATAATTCCGTAGTTCTTCTTTGCTGAATGGCTCACAAGATTGCTTTACCAATTCTGAATTCTGAATGATTAATTCTGAATTATTTTCTTTACCTTCCAATTCAGCATTCAGAATTCCTAATTCAACATTCTTGTCAGGGTCATAAGCATCCAAAAGCCCGTGAATGAGTTCATTGAGAGTAATGCCACCGGACAGTTTTTCGATAACATTCTTCTTTTCATCGTTAATCTGGCAGTCAATTTTACTAAGCCGGTAAGCAAGAGATGTTAAAGTGTCTTCATCACGATGACCGAGAGCTACTGCGAGCATCAGGTCTTTGAAAGGCACAGACTTATTTCTTTCGAGAGGACGTGAATCAGTTTTGATTGATTTGCAAACTCCCACAGCATCTATGATAACGAAATGAGTTTTATTTCCCGTTGCTGAGGGTGTAACCTGCTTCAATCCGTGAACATCCAAAGTGCGTGTGCCACGACCTTTCATCTGCTCAAAATAATTCCTGCTTTTGACATCACGCATGAAAATGAGGCATTCAAGCGGTTTTACGTCTGTACCGGTAGCTATCATATCAACAGTAACGACAATTCTCGGATTATAAGAATTACGGAATTTTTGCAGTTCCTCATTAGGACGTTCAACATTGTAAGTTATCTTTTTGCAAAATTCATTTCCTTCGGCAAAAACATCACGTATAATATGCACAATATCGTCAGCGTGGCTGTCGGTCTTGGCAAAGATTAATGTTTTAGGAACTTCATTTCGTGTTGGAAATATCTCAGTATAAATTTTCTCTTTGAATGTTGTAATGATTTTACGGATTTGACTAAGATTAACAATACTTTTATCAAGATGTGTGTTTGCGTATTGAATATCTTCATCGAGTTGAGACCATCTTTTCTTACGGTCAAGCTTGCTTCTTTTTTCGATATAATCTTTAAGAATAACTCCACCTTTTTGAGAAATCTCCGTTTCGATTGTATAAACCTCATAACCGACATTCACTCCATCGGCTATGGCATCTTCATGAGAATATTCGCTAACAACATTTTCATTGAAATAAGCATAAGTCCGGGCATCGGGAGTAGCTGTAAGACCGATAATAAAGCTGTCGAAATAATCCAGTACCTGTTTCCATAGATTGTAAATTGAGCGATGACATTCATCAACAATGATAAAATCGAAAAATTCAATAGGAATTTCAGGATTATAAACAACAAATTTCGGTCTATCGTCAAAAAAATGGAATTCATGGAAGGAGCTTTGCTCAAGACTATCGTCAAGTTCTTCGCCTCTGAGAATCGAATACATGCGTTGGATCGTTGAAATACAAACTTGACTGTTTTTATCAATGAAATTTGATTTGAGGAGCTGAACATTGTATAGCTCGGTAAATTTACGTTTATCATCAGGAGGAGTGAATCTTTGAAATTCCTGCAATGCCTGCTCACCGAGATTCCTTGTATCAACCAAAAACAGTACTCTCTTAACACCGGAATATTTAAGCAAACGGTAAATTGAGGAAATGGCAGTAAAGGTTTTTCCGCTTCCGGTTGCCATTTGTATAAGTGCTTTAGGATGATTATCAGATAACGATTGTTCAAGATTGTTAATAGCCCTTAATTGACATGCTCGTAAATTGTTTAAGTCCAAAGTTGGAATATTCTGTAATCTGCCTCTAAGAGTAGCGGTTTGTTTTAAAAACTGCTGTAATGTTTCAGGTTTATGAAAAGCAAATATCTCTCTTGAGCGTGGTACAGGGTCATGATAATCACAAAAGAATGTTTCTTTACCGGTTGATTCATACACAAAAGGCAATTTTTGATTATTAAACAATTTGATTTTATCTGTTGCATAACGCACAGCTTGCTCATGAACAGCAGTTAAAAGTGTACCTTCCTTTTTTGCCTCAATAACACCCACTGGCTTTCCTTCGATGAAAAGCATATAGTCTGCTTCACCGGAATCAGTTGGATATTCACGCACAGCAATACCCGGAGCATCATTCAGGTTCATTTGTTTATAATCCTGAATTACCCATCCTGCCTGCAAAAGCAGGTTATCAATATTTTTCCGTGCCTGTTGTTCGGACGACATTTTCTTCAGCTATTGCTTATAAAAAAACTAAAATACGAAAAAAGAGTGAAATGTAGATTACGGACTTAATGAATCTGCTAAATTTTTGATTAGAGATTATATATTTATTTTCTTATGCAATTTATTATTTATTTTTTAAAATGTTTATACTATTTTCCATTCGAAAAAATTATTCTCCTATAATAATAAAGCCACCCCAATCTCGGGGATAAATATATTTTGTTTCACGCATTAATTCGAGTTGTGCTTGCTTTAATGCGGATTGTTTATCGATTTTTTTCGACAACCAGTTTTTATAAAATTTCTGCTGAAGAATACTTGTCGGTTCATCAAGTACTTCCCATAAACTCATAATAATGGATTTTGCTCCAGCTACCAGAAAAGCTCTTTGCAAGCCGTACACACCTTCTCCGTTTACAATATCTCCCAAACCTGTATTGCATGCTGATAAAATTACAAGGTCTGTACTGTCAAGATCAAGGTTCATTACTTCATAAGCAGTAAGTATCCCGTCTTCTTCTTGAATTGTACTATTAAGAACATTATTTTCAGCATTTTGAATTGCAGTCCCGCCTCCACTGAGAATTAATCCTGAACGTAAAAGTGGATTCTCCATAAATCGTTCTTTATCAAATCCCAATGCCATCATATCAGTTTTACTTTGAATATCCCCACAGAAATATCCATGAGTGGATAGATGTAAGATACCCGGACTGCTGAGCTTTTTCACTGAATCTTCATTTGCAAATGTTCCTTCATACTTGTAGACTTTATATCCATAATTTTTTAAAAATGTTTCAGCATAATCAATTTCTTCTTTAGTTTTTGGTAATTGTTGAATTTGCATTCCTAAACTACATTCAAAGTCTTTCTTATTCAACTTAAATATGGAATTATTCTCACCATTGTTTGAACTAAACAAATCCTTATCTTTACTCTTATCCACCGATGCTAATTCCTGTTTATAATAAAAAACAGGGTCTCCGAATAAAGCCGCAGTTTTATTTGATATTAATTCATTACTCCTATCAATAATATCTCTTGTACTCGAAACGATTCTAATATCAATATCTTCCTCGATTACATACTTGTCTGATTCAGGATTTAGCAGTGTATTCAAATTGATATTATTATAAACACCGTCGAGAGAGATATACACTTTCTTTATTTCTTTAGGTAAAGCATCTTTGATTGGTTTCCAATATCTGTCATAAGATTCACGGTCAAATCCAATTGGGTCCCTTATTTCACCATATGAAGTTTTTTCAATTTTTAAAAATTTTCGATAATGTTTCAAATATGAACTTTCCATTTCATCACCGTCCTTGAAAAGAACAAGTTCGGGATATTTACAATCTTTAGTAATTATTAATATCGCATAATACACAGTATCAGTCCAGCGTTTTTCATAATATCTAAATCTGATAATTTCTATAGCTGCTTCTTCAGGCTTTAATTCTTTTTGAATATCTTGCCATGATAATATTAAAGTGTCAATGATGCTACTGCTTAATAACAATTCTAATTTCTTCACTATATCTTCAACATCTTTAACGTTTATCCCTCTATAATCAAGTTCTTGTTTAGAAAACGAAGATACCTTAAGAAGATAGTCCCTATAATACTTCAGTTTATAATAATTATGAATTTTTAAAGAATCTCCAGAATCAATTATCGATTTTTTTATTTTATTTGAATAAGACAAAATCACACCTTTCGAAATAATTCTATTATCGTACATCTTACTAATAAGATTTAAATTTTCATTAATCAACAATGAATAATAAATTTCAAGATTCTTATTTATTCTGTTATGGAATTGGATCTTTTCATTTTCGCTCAAAAGTGATGAATAGATGGTTTTCAAAAAATGAATTAATGTTATAAATGAATAATAAAAATTTTCTTCAGCCTTGTTGAATTTATCAACATTAAAATAAAATTCTGCCAATACATTATAACAATCAGATAATAATATTTTATTTTCAATTAAATAAGTTGAAGCAATATTAATAACTTCCTTGAATTTTTTCTCAGTTTCTTCGTAATTTCTTTTCTTATAAAGCAGCATTCCTTCTAACAATAGAATGTCTATTTTCCCAGAAGGAGAATTCGAGTGAGGGTCAAGTTTCTGTAATATGTCATAATAAGTTTTGAGATAATATTCTGCATCTTCAATATTATCTTTAATAATTGCAATCTCACACAATCCTAAAGTTGCTCCTGGATCTCCAAATATTTTTCTGTTACCCTGATAATTGATATGCAGTTGATTTACTCTATGAAACCATTTTGCTGATTTTAAGTAATTTTCAACTGCCTCTTCAATATCATTTTCTAAATATTTTATTTTTGCAATTTCATTGTAGCTATTTATAATAATATTCACAATGTACATGATATTTAATTGATCTGAATAATTATCAATATAAGCTTCAAAAAAACTTAAATCTTTTTCTTGATAATGTGCAAAATAATTATCCTCATAAATTCTAATTTCATTTGTGTCTTTTATGATTGTATAATCAATTCTATTAGTATCATCAGAAATTTTTATCCAATTTGTATTTGATGAATCTACTTTTAAATATTTTGAGGTAAATACTCCATTTTTTTCTAACTCCAATATTAAACTATGTACATCCTTAAAGCCTTGATATAAAGAGTCGTATGTCAGGAGCAATTGGAAATTTTTAATTGGATACATTGGATGGTCTTTGAAACCTATGAGTTCTTCTAATCTATTATTAAATAATGATATTGCTAATTCTAAATGATAGATTGCTGAAGAGTAATTGCCAAGATTTTTATATACAAAACTAAGATTATACTCAATATGAGCCATGAGCTTTTCATCATTTTCCTTTTTGGATTCCTCGAAAGCTTCTGAATACATTTTTAAAGCTTCTATATAATTTCCCTGGGTATCTTCAATATTGCCTTTGATCATATACAATGATGATATTTCTCCAGATTGTCCGGCAATCATATCATCGACAATTGTATTTGCTTTTTGAAATTCTCCTATTTCAGTCAAGATATTAATTATTGTAGTTAAAATAGATTCTGTCATATCTTGATCTATTTTATTTTCTAAACCCAATTTATATGCCATCTGTAGATTATTTATGGCTTCCTCAGGATAAATACCCAGTTCTTCTTGTGCTTTTCCTAATAGATAATAGTAATAGAATTGTTGAGTATTATTAACTTTTTCAATTCTATCATGTATTCCAGAAAACCATTTAATAATATTACTTGAACTAGTATAACTAGATGTATTAATTTCGCTTTTTGATATATCAATTAGAGTTTCAATTGCTAATTCATCATAATCTGATTGGTTATTTTTAGTCAGAAGGTTAAAAGCAAATTCTGCTAAGGTATCTGGAATTTCCTTTTTTAGATCTTTGACCTGATGATCTTCAATTATCAATAAAATAATGCTATAATAAACCCTATATGAAAGAAAGGCAAGTTCATAATTCCTTTTCTTATATGCATCAAAAGCAAGTACCTTTGGCAATTCTATAAAAAAAGACGAACTGTCTAATTCAATTTCGGAAATTTCATTTTCTGCATTGATTATTAATGAAAATTCACTACTTTTATTTTTATATTCCTGACAACATAGAGTACATTTATTAAGTAATGCTTCATAATACAATCTTATATATTTACCTCGAGAAATATCAGCGGCTTTTTGATAATACTCATAAGAGCTAATTTTCTGGAATTTAAGATATAGATTACCCATCGCTATTAATGTTTCTGATAATAACTCATTATCCCCAATCAGTTCAAATAGAGTTTTTGCACTGTCCATAATAGTTATTGCTTCATAAATGAAATAGGGTTTAAATCTTGTTTTCTCGAAAATCAGTTCTGCTCTCTTTTTATATAATAATCCCTTTTCTTTTTTATTATTGGTTTGCTGTAATAAATAACTAATATTATCTATTTCTTTGTCGATATATTCTATGATTAAATTCTCTTGGTTATCACTTTGTCCAACTATATTTGATAATGAATCATTCTCAATTATATCAGGTTTTACAACATTATTAATGTTTTGAGGAGCAATGTCAACTTTAAGGTATCCCATCTCATTATTCATGGATCTTTCAGATTCTATATGAATGCTAAATTCATTTTTATTACAATATAAGTTATAGAGTTTATTTATCCAGCCAATTTGAGATTCATCCTTTAGGTTAAGAATTTGTATGTTTTTCTTGAAGAGTTCGCTCTCAAACTTATTAATAAAATTATTAATAAAACCAATGATTTTATCATAAACTTCAGGATTATTGTCATGCCAGGATAGGGACAAATGTATATTATTGATTGACTTTTTTTGCCCAATTACACAAATATTAATTTCAGGTACATATTCTAGTATGCTGGTTTCAAAATATCTAGCACATTTTTTTATATTATTATCCTCTGTATCAACATTATCAAAATGATAATCTTGCATTTTTTTTAATAAATTATCTATATTTTCCCAATTTGGGTATTTGACAAAACTCTCAATTATCTCATAAAAATTAAATGAGAATTGCTTAGAACTTCCAATGGATAAATAATTATTATATAGGTCTCTTAGTTCTTCATGTTCTTTTGATTTTAAATGATTTAATCTATTTGATATTAAATACTGAATTTCAGGTATCTCAGAATTTAAATAATTTAATATTTCATGGGAATTATTTTTTTTTGCTGTTTTTTTAACTACATCGAACGCAGCCGATAGTTCCATTTTGGCAACTAATATGATTGCTTTATTTTTTGAACTTGTTAAATATTTTTCAATCTCCGCAATTATAAGTTTTAAATCATTTAAATCTTTATTTTGAGCAATTTTTAAAAGGTCTGATTTTATAATTGAAAACGAGTTATATTCTATACTTAACATCATTTTTTCCATTTCTTGAGTAATATCTTCATTATTTTGGGTAAACAATGAAGTACAAAAAATAAAAAACAAAGAAGAAATTATTATAATTGATATAAAACAATTCTTAATCATATTTACATATTCCCCAAATTTTATTCAATAACTCTTAATAGAGACTGTACTTCGTTCAAATTTTTTAAACAATTCTTTCCGCAAAAGACAAATTGAAAATATAATTTATATAAATAAATTTAATTCCACAACAAATTTAAATTTTCATTAATTATCAGTTCAAATTCATTTTCTAAATAATTTTACTGCGAATTTCTATCTATCGGTAACTGCTATAATTTTCATCAATATGTATTTCATAATTCAAAGGACAAGAATTATTTTGAAACATTTTTCTTTTTACTTGGATATAGGTATTAAGCGAGATACAATAATTTATTTTTTTTACAAATATGGGAGGTGTGATTATGAAACGCAACATTACAAACAGAGTAGCAATGATAAGCTTCTTCTTTTTATTATTTGCTAATGTAACTTTTTCTCAGGTACAGAGATTAGGTATTTTACAGGGAACTTACAAGGCTGAACCGCAGTCCAAAGTATTAATTAATACTTATTGTGTTGATAAGGAAAGAGATATTCCTAACAATCGTTCATTTTACAAATTTGTTCTTAGCGATAAGGACAATGTAAACATTAGTTCTAATGGCAAGTTGATGACTTTGCAGGAGGCTATCGACAAAGACCTGATTGAAATAAGAGGTATCAACATGATTGATATGCTAAAGAACCCGTCACTTATCAACTCTCTAAATGCGGAAGACAAGTTCTATTATAATTTAATTAACGATATGTTGTATTCAGACAGCTTTACTTATGAAAAATTTATATCATTAGTGAAAAATCCTATTTTTTTCAGAGAAATTCCGGCTGAATTCAGGCAAATGTTTAAACAGCAAATTGAAGTTTACGAGAATCTAAGTTGGGCTGAAAAAGAGGCTCTTGAGGTGCAAGTCAAACCGATTTTAGATTTTTCTGTTGGGTACTTTAGGGAAATCATTTCAAAAATGGGTGATTATTCAAGTGTTTATTTTGTCAATAAAACGAATAGTGTAATTGAAGTGAATTTTTCAAAACCTGCAATTTTGGGGACACAGATAGAATCAATTTTTGATATAGCGAAAATTTATGATTTCATGAAAAATAATC
>CAZEHW010000048.1:0-9792 GCA_964511865.1 uncultured Hyphomicrobiales bacterium
TATTTTATAAATATTTTTACTTTCTTTATAATATTTCAGCTCCCAGTTTATTTCATATTTAAATTCTTTGTAACTTTGATTTCTTGTCCAGATTGGATAATGATCTAGCATTATTTTTCTGGAAATATTATGAAGTAATAAACATTCGAAATAACCATAAGGATTAAATTCGTCTGCTTTTTTTAACCATTCAGTGGGACCTAGACTGTATCCCATTTTTGAAATCATGCTAGTTAAAAAACTAGTACCCGATCGCGGCAAACCAAGAGTAATTATTTTTAATAGATTTTCGTTTTTATAGTAAATTTTCTTTTTCTTTTGAATATCAAAATAATTTTTAATATCTTCAATTTGCATTTTTCTATATAAATAATCAATTATCATTAATTACCTCCCATTGTGATGTATAAAAGACTATACCTGGTAATTTTGTTAATTGTTTGCTAACATCTGAACTAATTTTAAAGTTCAAAATATTCTTTAAGTAATCAAAGGGTAACATATTCTTTTTGCCAATATATGTTATTATGTCATACTCCCCTTCCTTCAAGTTAAGATTTTGAACCATAATTCTGATAGCTCTTTCCTCTTGTGGTTTGAATTCTAATGTTAAATCTGAATCTCTTGATGAAATAGTTGCAATATTTTGATCAGGTACCAAATTTAATATTATATCAAAATGAAAGCTATTGAAATATTTATCAGTCAGGTTGCGTATTAAGAAATTAAAACAGATTGATTCACCGCTAGAAATCGTATTAACTTTTTCATTCTTATTATTTTCTATCCATCCATCGACAATTCTCAATTCTGAACCAAAAGAACTTTTCCTATCATGATCATTTAATTTTTTTGTACTTGGAGAAACCTGCATATTCTTAAAATAGCAATCAATAACATCATTAGTATCACCGAGCATTTCGACTTCACCTGAGTTAAGCAGTATGCTTTTGGGACAAAGGTTGCGTACCGCCCCCATATTATGGCTGACAAAGAGGACGGTTCTGCCTTGTTTGGAGACGTCTTCCATTTTGCCGAGGCATTTTTTTTGGAAAGCGGCGTCGCCGACGGCAAGGACTTCGTCCACTATGAGTATTTCGGGTTCGAGGTGTGCCGCTACGGCAAATGCAAGCCGGACGTTCATGCCGCTGGAGTATCGCTTTATGGGTGTGTCGAGGAATTGTTCGACTTCGGCAAAGGCAACGATTTCGTCGAATTTTTTTTGTATTTCGTTTTTTCGCATACCGAGTATCGAGCCGTTGAGGTAAATGTTTTCCCTTCCGGTTAGTTCGGGATGGAATCCGGTGCCTACTTCGAGCAGTGAACCGACACGTCCGTTGATACGTGCAAAACCCGTTGTGGGGGTTGTAATTTTCGATAGTATTTTGAGCAGTGTGGATTTGCCTGCTCCGTTGCGTCCGATGATGCCGACTACGTCTCCGTGTTCGATGTCGAGATTGATGTCGCGTAATGCCCAGAAAGTGTCTTTGGGTGTGTCTTTGGGGTATTCGTTTTTGTCGAGCAAACGCTGTGCCTTGCTTTTTGAGAGCCGATAGAAGTGACGGGGCAAACCGAGCAATACTTCGCGGAATGTACGCGAGAAGTCTACGGTGGCTCCGAGTTGGTACCGTTTTCCGAGGTTTTCAGTATGTATTGCTATGTTGCTCATTTCATTAAGTTATCCGTTATCTGTTTTTCCATTTCACGCCAAGCCGCTAAGTTCGTCAAGACGCAAAGTTTTTTATATATATTCAATCGCTATGCGTTTGCTATTCCATTTTACCTTCTACATTTTACATTTTACATTGTCATTAGACTATATCAGCGAAGGTGTCTTCCATTTTTCGGAAATACCAGAGGCCGAGAATGAAAATCAAAATCATTGACACAATGCCCATTCCGACAAGTTCATAAGGGAACTCAACCGGAAGAGAAACTATTTTATTACCTACCAGTTTTGTTGTGCTCAAATTCAAATGGAGCATGCTCCATCGAAAACCTTCAACAGCTCCAGCCATTGGATTGAGCATATAAATATATTTCAAAATTCCCCAAGCATCAGGTATTTTGCTGTAAGGGACAATAACTGTGCCATACATCCAAATTTGTGAGATGAAAGGCAAAGCAAAACCGATGTCGCGGTACTTCACGTTCAAAGCAGAAAAGAGCAGTCCTGTTCCGGATGCTGTAATCATTGCCATTATAACAAACAGTGGCATAAGGAAAACAGCCAGACTGATTGCAGTTTGGTAGTAAATCATCATTGCAATCAAAATCAAAAAAGCAATTGCGAAGTCCACCAAAGCGGCAAGAGCTGGTGCAGACGGCATAATCAGACGCGGAAAATAAATCTTAGTTAAGATGTTTTTGCTTTGAACTAAACTGTTACTCGAGAAAGTTAGTGCGGTTGCAAAGTAAGTCCATAAGAGCAAACCGCTGTAATAGAAGACGGCAGGATTCACTCCGTCAGTAGGCAGATTTGCTACGTTACTAAATAGTAAAGTAAAAATAACCATTTGAACAAAAGGAACAATTATCGCCCACAAAGCACCAAGTGCCGATTGTTTGTACTTGACTTTTACGTCACGCCAAACAAGGAAAAAGAAAAGCTCGCGGAACCGCCAAAGCTCGGACCAGTCAATGTCGAGAAGACCTTGCTTTGGTTTGATTATGGTAATATGTTCTGTTGGATTACTCAATTATTCCGCTTATTCTCAATTTATCAATAATAGCTTTAGCACATTCATCAACTGTTAGTGCTTCGGTATCGAGCACCAATTCAGGATTTTCAGGTACTTCATAAGGAGCAGAAATACCGGTATATTCTTTAATTTCCCCTGCAATTGCTTTTTTGTAAAGTCCTTTCGGGTCGCGATTAATACATTCATCAATACTGCATTTAACATAAGTTTCAAAGAAATGACCTTCGTCAACAAGTCCACGTCCAAGATTTCTTTCTTTTTTGTAAGGAGAAATAAAAGCGGTGATGACAATTAATCCGGTATTGCGAAGAAGTTTAGAAAGCTCGGCAATCCTGCGAATATTTTCTTCTCTGTCCTCAGGTGAGAAGCCGAGATTTTTGTTTAATCCGTGTCGAATATTGTCACCATCGAGTAGGCAGACATGACAACCCAAATCAAAAAGCTGTTTTTCTGCTTCAACGGCAATTGTTGATTTACCAGCCGCACTCAGACCTGTTAACCAGATAACACAGCCTTTGTGACCGTTTCTTTTTTCGATATCATCGAGTAACACTTTTTTAGGATGCCACACGACATTTGTTGATTTAACTTCTGTCATTTATATTCCTTTATAATTTTCCCAAACAACCAAAGCATGGTTAAGCTTCAGATTTTCTTTTAAATTTTCGTATTCATTTTCATTGAGAACGAGCGAACGAATTTTTCTTTTAATCGCCTGCTCAGTAGCAACAATCAATTCGTTTAGATAGTTTTGATTGATTTTACCAACGATAACAAGGTCAATAATTCCTGTGTCTTTTCCTTTGGCATAATCACCGGTGATAAAAGCGGCTTTAACTTCCCCGAGCTGATTAATTACATTGACTATCTGGTCAATGCCAATATTCTTTTTAATAAGGTTGTGAAGTTCCTTAAAAAGAGGATGAGATTTATTTGCCTGATAGACTTTTGTTCTGCCGTCGTTTTGTGCATTAATCAGATTAGCTTTTGACAGTCGGTTTAATTCAATTCGAACAGCATTACTTGATTCGTTAAATTCATTTGCCAGTTCATTCAAATAGCCGAGTGTCCCGGGATTCAGAAAGAACCTGAGTAAAAGCTTCAGTCTTGTTTTCGATGTTATTAATGATTCTAACATATTACAAATAATAAATATTGTTCTTTTATTGGTAGTAAAATTACTTAATATTGAATTAATATGCAAGAAAAAAGTGAAATAAGTGTTAAAAAAAGTTTAACATATGTATAAAAACACAAAATTATGATTACAAAATATTTAATGCTATTGTTTTTCTAAATACTTTTTTGTAAGTTCATATTGATAATAATCAATTGATAATTTTTTTATAAAATCTTAGTAATGATTAAGATAAGTTTGAAGAAATTCCTTGTAATTTTAAAGGGGGCTATACTCCTTATAAATCATATATTTAACTCTGGGGCACAAAGTGTAAAAAAAATAGTCGGAGTGAAAGATGGTTTTGATTTTATTAGTACTAACAAAGAAAAAGAAATTTTTATTTCAATAATTAATCAAATATTTATTAACAATAAGCAAAGGTATTATGGCACTGTTTGACTATCTAAAGTCCACACTGCTCAGCAAAGTAGTGATGGCAGTAACCGGTGTTATACTTGTCTTGTTCCTGATAGGGCACTGCGTAGGAAATATGCAGATTTTTATCGGACAGGAGACGTTTAACAGATATGCCCATTTTTTACAAGGGCTTGGTGAACTGCTGTGGATAATCAGGATTGTCCTGTTTGTCTGCCTTGTTTTGCATATAATCACATCAATCCGGCTTAAATGGCTGAATTATCAGGCAAAAGGTCAGAAGTATGAGGTTAAAAGTTTTATGAAGGCAAAACTAACCGGCAGAACAATGATATGGACAGGAATTTTAGTTGCAGCTTTTCTTACATACCATCTTTTACATTTTACTGTAGGTATGATTGATTCCGATAACTTCAGTAAAAGTAACATGGAGTATTACAAAGGAGAAGTTGTAATTGCAGAAGATAAGGTTCTCGATGACGATGGAAATGTTGTCGGGGAAAAATGCGAGATGACAGCAGAGGAATGTAAAAAAGTCTGTCAAGATAAAAATGTAAAATGCTGTGAAGGAGTTGTGTGTGCGGAAGGCAAAGCATACAAAATGGATGATGATGTTATCCTTTTCTTCAGACCGGATGCATATTCTATGGTTATCAAGAGTTTCAGACAACCATTTTATGCAATATCGTATATAATTTTGGTGATTTTCGTAGGGTTCCATTTGAGCCATGCAATTCAAAGTGCCTTCCAGACACTTGGGTTAAATCATCCAAAGTATAATAGCTTTTTCAGAGCAATAGGACCATGGCTGTCCACAATTTTAGTAATTTGTTACATATTAATACCGATCACAATTTGGAGCGGATTGGTGGGAGGTGGAGTATGAAATTAGATTCAAAAGTACCATCAGGTCCAATAAAGGATAGTTGGGATAAGCACAGATTTGATATGAAGCTGATAAATCCGGCAAACAAGAGGAAATATAAAATTCTCGTTGTAGGTACCGGCTTAGCAGGTGCTTCAGCCGCCGCATCATTCGGAGAGTTGGGTTATAATGTCGAAACATTTACTTATAACGACAGTCCGAGAAGAGCCCACAGTATTGCCGCTCAGGGCGGAATTAATGCCGCAAAGAATTACCAGAATGATGGCGATAGCATTTGGCGTTTGTTCTATGACACTGTTAAAGGCGGTGACTTCCGTTCACGTGAAGCAAATGTTTATCGTTTGGCACAGGTGAGTGTTGATATAATTGACCAGTGTGTTGCTCAGGGAGTTCCGTTTGCACGTGAATATGGTGGTTTATTGGATAATCGTTCTTTCGGCGGCGCACAGGTCTCACGTACATTTTACGCAAGAGGACAGACGGGGCAACAGCTTTTACTCGGAGCATATTCGGCTTTGGTTAGGCAAATCGGTTTGGGCAAAGTGAAGTCCCACGTCAGAAAAGAGATGATGGATGTTGTTCTTATTGATGGAATTGCAAGAGGAATTGTAACACGTGATTTGGTTACAGGTAAAATTGAATCACATTGGGGCGATGCAGTTTGTTTGGCAACCGGAGGATACGGCAACGTATTTTTCCTTTCGACAAATGCACAGGCATGCAACGTTACAGCGGCATACAGAGCTTATAAAAAGGGTGCTTTGTTTGCAAATCCATGCTTTACTCAAATACATCCGACATGTATTCCTGTTAGCGGAGACCATCAGTCAAAATTAACATTGATGTCCGAATCATTGAGGAATGATGGCAGGATTTGGGTGCCAAAGAAGGAAGGCGACAAACGTCCACCGAGTCAGATACCTGAAGCTGAAAGAGATTATTATCTCGAAAGAAAATATCCAAGCTTTGGTAATTTGGCACCGAGAGATATTTCCTCACGTTCTGCAAAAGAAGTTTGCGACGAAGGTCGTGGTGTAGCAGCAACCGGCTTTGGTGTATATCTCGATTTTGCTGATGCAATTGGACGGCTCGGTCAAAAGACTATCGAAGAAAGATATGGCAATTTGTTTGAGATGTACGAACGCATTACCGGTGTTGACCCATACAAAGAGCCGATGCAGATTTATCCGGCATCGCATTATACAATGGGTGGTTTGTGGGTTGATTACAACCTTCAAAGTACGATACCCGGATTGCATATTCTCGGTGAAGCCAACTTCTCCGACCACGGAGCAAACCGACTTGGAGCAAGTGCATTGATGCAGGGATTGGCTGACGGTTATTATGTTATTCCTTATACAATTGCTCATTTTCTTGCATCAAATAAGCTTGAGAAAGTTGATACGAATCATGCTGAGTTTAAAAAAGCAGAAACCGAAGCAAAGGATAAAATTAATAAATTGATGTCAATAAACGGCAAACGCACTCCATCTTCATTCCACAGAGAACTTGGTGTTGTTATGTGGGATAAGATTGGAATGGGTAGAAATGCAAAAGGATTGAAAGAAGCAATAGAGGCAATTCCGAAAATCCGTGAAGAATTTTGGCAAAATGTCAAGGTTACAGGAACCGGAGAGGATTTGAACGTTGCTTTGGAAAAAGCAAACCGAACTGCTGATTTCCTTGAATTTGCGGAAGTAATGGCTTGGGATGCTCTGGAACGTGAAGAATCCTGCGGAGCTCATTTCCGTGAAGAATATCAGTACGAAGACGGTGAAGCAAAACGTGATGACGAGAACTTCGCACATGTTGCTGCATGGGAATTTACGGGGGTTGGAAACAAGCCAAATCGTCACAAAGAAGAGTTACAATTTGAGAATGTAAAATTAGCTGTAAGGAGTTATAAATAATGAAACTAACCTTGCATATATGGAGACAGAAAAATGCTCAGGCAAAAGGTGGATTCGAGAAGTTCCAGATGAACGATGTATCGGAAGATATGTCATTCCTCGAGATGCTCGATATCTTAAATGAGCAATTGATATTGGAAGGCACAGACCCAATTGCCTTCGACCACGACTGCCGTGAAGGAATTTGCGGTGCATGTTCGCTTTCGATTAACGGGAATCCTCACGGTCCCGAAGCGGCTACAACGACCTGCCAGCTTCACATGAGGAAATTCAAAGACGGACAAACTCTTTACATAGAGCCATTCCGTTCGAGAGCTTTTCCGGTAATTAAAGATTTGATTGTTGACCGCACATCTTTTGATAGAATTATGGCGGCAGGTGGTTTTGTTGGTGTTCGCACAGGACAGCCGCAGGATGCAAATGCAATTCCCATTTCGAAAGAAAAAGCTGATTTGGCAATGGATGCCGCCGCTTGTATAGGTTGCGGTGCATGTGTTGCATCATGTCCTAATGGTGCGGCGATGCTATTTGTGTCGGCAAAGATAAGTCAATTTGCAATGCTTCCGCAGGGACAGCCCGAAAGAAAACGCAGAGCTTTGAAAATGGTTGACCAAATGGACAAAGAGGGATTTGGTGCCTGCACAAACCATTACGAATGCGAAGCGGTTTGCCCAAAGAAAATTTCCGTCAGGTTCATAGCCCAGATGAACAGAGATTATCTGAAGGCGAGGATTTTGAAGGAAAAGGATTGAGGACGTGAAACGTGAAACGCGAAACGTAAAATGAAAAAGCTCCTCCGATTTTGGATAGGGGGAGCTGATATTTATAAATCTGGAGATAATATGGCTAAGATAATGATGATGTTGATTATTATTTATTCTTTTACAGCTTGTTCTGCAAAGAAGAAGAATGATCAATCAGATAATTCTGGATCATTAACGCGATATAAACCAGTTCTGACAAGAACATTTGATTTGAGAATTCATAGGAATTATGATAAATTAGTTGAACGGGCTAAATCCCAAGATTCGACATTAGATTTCTTTGACTTGAGGTTAGCATACTATCAAAAATCTGAATATAGCTTTGGAGGTGTTGAATTTGATGATACAAAAGAACAATTATTTAATGCTATACAACAAAAAAAATGGAATGATGCAATAAAATTTGCAAATGTGATTTTGGAAAACAAATTTGTTGATTTAGATTGCCATTTATATTGTGCGTATTCATACAATAATTTAGGTGATTCTTCAAAAGCAAGATATCATGCAATTATTTATCATAAATTGTTGGAATCACTCTTAACTTCAGGTGATGGAAAAAGCGATTCGACTGCATATGTTATTATAGATGAAAGCGAAGAATATATTATTTTAGATGCTTTGGATTTAAAACCTAGAGAACAAGCCCTATTAGAAATTGATGGAAAACCTTACGATCTATTAACAGCAATCGATGTTAAAAACAATAAAAAGAAAGAAGTTTATTTTAATAAAACTCTCCCACGACTCAAATTGGATCAACTATTCAATAAAAAGAAATAAACTCGATTTGTAGGGGCAGGTTTTGGGACCTGCTCCTTTTTGTAAATTATTGAAAAAAACTTTTTAAATTTTATAAAATTAAAAGTTCAATTTTTTTAAAACAATTTTACATTTAAAATTTTCTGATAATTCATATATGCTAAGAAGTTTTTTGTATAAACTACTACTTGTATAATGCCCCATCTGTCCCTCACTATTTAATTGATATTGAATTGTAGTCAGTTTGTTTAAAAATTCATTTTTATTAATATCAATTATTATTTTATTGGTTAAGGAATCTTCGATATATGAAACATCTTTAAAACTAAATAAAACATTGAAAGAAGTATTAGAGTATGATGGGTCTTCATATACAGATGGTCGTGTTTTTCTATCTGAATTATCAATAATCCTGATTTCCTTAAATTGTTTTATTTTTTGATTAATTATTGAATAGAAAATAATTAAAACATCATCAGATCCAACCATATCAGGATTACTTAAATTAACTTTTTCTGAACGACATAAAGTTACTGTGTCGTGGTTACTGTTTCTACAATAAGGATTTTCGTTATTTTCACTAAATAAATTCTTGGGTGAAATTTTCAAACTATAGTTAATCGTGTCAAGGTAATCCTTATACTCTTGATGTGAAGGGTGCCAATATGATGATTTAATATTCATAACTGCACTTAGGCCATCTATATCAACATAAATACTGTCAATTTCAATTTTACTTTCGTTGATTACTTGTACAGGTTTAACATCATCACAAGATGAAAAGATAAAAACTATAATCATGAAAACAACTTGACAAATAATAATTTTATTTTCCATATTTGAACCTTTTTACAAATGGTCATTAATTTTATTCAAATTTAGTATAAAAACCGTAGAAGGTAAATATTTATTTTAAAACCACCTTATACCCCATCCTTCTTCCACATTTTTCCTGCTTGCGGAGGATTTGTTTTTACTGGACAATTAGTTTGTTCGATATAATATTATTTTCCGAATCAATTAAAATTATTAAATATAAACCTGATTCGAGGTTGTTTAGTTTGATTTTCATTTCATTTTGATAATCAGTATTAAGTTCAATTCTCTCCTTTCCAAATAGGTCAATGATTTTGACTTTGGAAATTGGTAATTGATTTCTGATTGTGATTATATCATCTCCCTTTACGGGATTTGGAAAATAATTGAATGAAGC
>CAZEHW010000048.1:9802-18080 GCA_964511865.1 uncultured Hyphomicrobiales bacterium
GACAAGGGATTGCCCCATGTTTCTGTTCCTTTTTTGTAAAAGACTAATTGATATTCATCGCTTAATACATCTCCGAATGGGTAAAAGTAACTGTGGAATAATCCACAACCTTCAAGATATGAGCTACTGTGAGAAGGGTCATAGAAGACAAAGTCCCAGCAAGTATCGTTGGATTTTAAATACAAATCCGATAAGGGAATTAGTAAACGGTGATTATTTATATCGGATTCTTTATAGGAATATGATACACCCCGAATCCAATCATATTGCATTTCTTCAAATACTGGTTCATCAGGGATATATGATAACTTATTTAAAAGGTAGCTTTCTTCTATAATTTCTGTATAAATGGTATCTAATGGTTCATATAGTTCTTTAGAATTTTTTTCATACTTAGTTGTGTTTTGAAATAAATAATAGACACTGTCTTTATCTTTTAAAATATTTTTGTCTACTACTTTTGAGATACTTTTTATAGATATATAACCCCATTCTGCTTCCGAATAATGATAGGTGGAATGAAACTCATCTCCAACTTCGTAATCAAATATTTCGTTTGGAGTGAGAAATGTTTTACCGGCTTTTGGATTAGTTTTTCCTGATAAAGTATAAATTACAATTGATTCAGGGAAATTTATAATATTGAATATTTTTACAAATCCGTGATTTTTACTGATGGAAAATCTTATTCCGTTAAGTAGGTCACAAATGATTTCTCCGTCTGAATTTAGATGCTCAATGTAAAAGGTCTTTATTGTGTCGCTGATGCCAAGAAATTCTCCGATAGTTGCACTGGATAATGTCGCCTGAAAATAATCTCCATTTTGGGATTTATATAATATGAAACTGTTTTTCGGAGAAATTAACGGTTCAAATCTGATGGTATCGTTGTCTTTGTTGAAAAATAAATATACAGAATCGGATTCTTCGATAAATTGAGGACCGAGCCATGAAGGACCATTCGGTTTGATGCAATTATTGTCGTCTGTATTCCATGTGCGGTTTAGAAAATAGTTTGTTTTATTATTGATGATTCTGCTTGAATCAATCCTGACGGCAAGAATTTCATTTCCAGAATTGATGAAGAATGCAGTATCATTAGCAACAACGGGCATATAATCTTTTGCATAAACAACAAAAGAGGAGATAAAAACCAGCAAAATGACAATGAGATTTTTCATGTTATCAGCAATATTTCTTCAATAAAGATTTAATTTATGTATATTTTATTGAATTTACAAGAAGAATTTCAATTTTGTAAGTATTGTTTGGGCTAAAGTCCGAATGCTGCGATGATTTTTATTCGCGAGCTGAAGCTCACTACAATTTTTAAAAATTTGTAATAATCTCCGCAAAATATGCGGTTAATAATACAGCTATTTACCGCATTTAAATGTCGGAAAGCTATTAATCATTTCGATATTTTTCTTAATTTGCAAAAATTGAATTCTTAAGGTAGTATAATAAGAAATTTTATAGTATGGAAATACCACAGGAAATAATTGATATCATCAAGAATTTTGTTAAAGAAGCTCTAAAAGAAAACATCAGGATTTCTCAAGCGGTTTTATTTGGTAGTTTTGCCAAAGGGACAAATCATGAATATAGCGATATTGACGTTGCTGTTGTTTCAGAAGATTTTGAAGGAATCAGATTATTTGACAATATTCGGCTTGGCAAACCAAGAGTAAATACAAGTGTTGACATCGAAACTCATCCTTACAGACCGGAAGAATTTAATGAAGATAACCCATTCGTAAAAGAAATTCTCGAATACGGAATTAGGATTGTTTAAGCTGGTTTACCTTTCCGAAAGTTTCGAACTTTCGGAAATTATAAGAAATATTTCAACTTTTTTACTTTTTTTCAAGAAAAAGTGCAACTTTTTCATGAATTATGTGTTATTTACAATAAATAATGTACAATTTTTTCGGGAGTTGATATGAAAAAGATTTTTATACCTTTATTGACCTTGATATTTATCATTTTGAGCTGTGAAAAAGAGAGCAGTCCAACCATTACAGATGTAAAGCCCGGCAATATCACAGGCATTCTTGATATTTACGATAGTGACGACAACGGCGGTGCTAATGTCAGCTTAAAAGGAACTAATATTTCAACAACTACTAACTACGAAGGCAGGTGGACTTTAACAAATGTTGAACCCGGTGTTTATGATATAATTTTTTCAAAACCGGGATATGATACTACCGAAGTTTATGGGTTCCCATTTCCGGGAAATGGAACTATGTTTTGCCTTTATCAAGAACCTTATTCATATTCGACTCAAACAGATTTTTCTTTTGGTGGTGGATGGTGGCTTTGTCCAAACAGTAACGATAAAATCAAAGATTTTAACATTGACAAGAATTATCTTTACGATACAACATGGACTAATCCATTTCATGAACAAATAGAAAGAATAGACACTTCATTACTATTTGAAGGAAATATCGATAAAGCAGTTGGTTTGTTATTTTATCTTGCAACATATTCTGATGTATCAATAACCAAGAAAGAAAACTCTATTCAATATTATGTCCTTCTTTCAGGAATTAAAAACAATTTTCAGATTAAGATACCTCAAAGATTTTTTGTTGAATGGAATTATAATTCAGGGACTAAAATATATTGCATTTCATATCCTCTTAAATACGGATATCAGATTGATTTAAGAAATGATAAAAGAAGATTAATTGGTCTAGGGCAACCATCTGAAGTTATAGAACATACAATTCCATAATATTTTAAGCAAAAATTTTCCGAAAGTTTCGAACTTTCGAAAAGTTGAATTCTCATTATAATTAATTCCAATTGTTATTTTGGATTGCAAACGATAAATTAAACATATTATCATAACTTTGTTTGCCAGGTAACGTTCAGAGCAAGTGAGTAGTTGTTGCCTAATTGAATACCGTTGTAATATTGGTAGAAAGGATAGTCAAAAAGTGCAGAGAAATTGAATTGCCCGAGTGTATAATTTAATTGGGGGGCAATATGGAAAAATACTCCGCCGGTGTACATGCCAAATATTTCCTGATACTCACTTTTGAGTTTGTCTTTCATTCTTATTTCGTTTCTCAGTTCCAAAATACCGGTCAATGTTTTTGTGATTCCATGAGTGAAATAGAATGAACTGTTGAATGAAGGACCGTATTGATAATCATCAGCATTTTCGAAATTATATTCGGAGCGATTAATCAGAAACAGATGTATATCGTGTTTTTTAAACCCTTTGTGGAGGAATGCCTGAAAAATCAAGCCGTAAGCACCTGTAGAAGCCCTGACGTGTTGAGGAACATCTTCTTTTTTTAATTCGAGAGGGAGTTTGGCACCTGCACCAAGAGTAACCTCCCATTCGTTGACAATACTGTTGAAGATGTTATATTTTGCGTAAAGAGATGTATGGGAAAAGCCGGAACCGGTAACGTCATCAGTTCCAAAGTCTTGTAATTTTTGAGGGAAGTATCCGAGTTCGGCTTCGACCGTCAAGTCTTGAGTTAAACCGTAACCGAGCATAAGAGCTGTGTAATGAGTTTGATAGTGGTCAACGATGTCTTTTTCTGTTTTTGAAGCACCTGTATAGAATTGGTTTCCGTATGCATAGCTGTAAAACAAGCTTGAACGAAAGTAATTTTCTCTTAGCAAACCGACATTTGCTGTACCTCCGATGGGGGTAAGACCACCGACGGCGGCACCACCGAGGCAACCGCATTGAGAAAAAACTATTTCTGTTGTAAACAGATATATAATAATCAGAACAAATATTTTCTTCATGGAATAATGTTTTTTATTTTGAAATAATGAATCTGCAATTTAATAAAAATGTTGATTATAATTGCGATTTGAGAATAAATATGAAATTATGATTTGAACTTTTGAATATATTATTATATTTTAGCTAATTATTATTTTTTTAAAACATAAAGAAAGGTTCTCTATGAAAAAGTTATTTATTATTTTGTTTTTAGCTTTGAGTTATTTGAGCATGACAGCTCAACCTGTTGATACAGTTATAAGTAATTGGACAAATAAAGGGGTAGTGAGTCTAAACATAAGTCAAATATCTTTTACGGATTGGACACAGGGTGGTGATAATGCAATCACATATACATTCATGGGTGATTTTGCTTTTAATTATGCTAAGGAACTATGGACTTTCAAAAACAGCTTGAAAATTGCATATGGTCAGACAAAAATGGCAGAAGAAGATTACAAGACAAATAACAACGAACTTTATGTTGAAAGTGTTTATTCAAGAAATATTGGTATTTGGGTTGACCCATTTGTCAGTAATTTGATACGTTCTGCTGTTGCTCCGGGTTACAAATATCCAACAGCAACAGATACCTTCGGTATAGAAAAAATTGCCGATCTATTTGATCCGGGATATATTAGTCAAAGTATTGGATTAGGTATTAATAAATCCGAAATCATACAGACAAGAATTGGAGTTGGTTTTCAGGAGGTAATAACAAACAGGTTTCGTCAATATTCCGATGACCCTTCAACTCCTGATAAAAAAGAAGCATTCAAATTTGAAACCGGAGTTGAATCGGTAACGGATTTTAACTGGAATTTCATGAAGAATATGAATCTGAAAAGCAAGTTGAGATTGTTCTCGAGATTTGAGAGCTTTGATGTTTGGGATGTCCGCTGGGACAATGTATTGTCTGCACAAGTTAATAAATATATTGTCGTTAACCTAAATGTTCTGGTCATTTACGAGAAGAATCAATCATTAAGGACACAGATAAAGGAAGCTTTACAGATTGGGATTACATATTCATTGTTTTAAGAAAGTTTTGAATTTTGGTTCTTAGTTCTAAATTTTATGTTGAAGAAGAATGAATTTAAACGCAGAGAGCTACAAAGGATTGGCTTTTTGAAGATTGAAAAATAGAAATTAGTGATAGGTTTAAACAAATTTCAGAAATTTTGCAACCATTTGCTCTTATTTGTGTTATTATATTTGAGATATATGAATTTTTCATTTATATTTGTTAATGGCAAAATATATAACTATATTATTAATATTTTTATTTTCACAATCTTGTGAATCTCCATGGGGTTTGGATACTCCAAGAAATATTATTTTACCTAAACCTATTGACTCTGTTCCCTTATCATTAATCTCAATTTTTGTTGAAACAAACGGTGCTGAAGAACAGTTTAACCTGGAAAAAGCCATGCTTGAAATTGATACTGTCAGCAAAACTCAATTAGTCTGGGGATTGATTACAATTTTGTCTTCAGTTGCTACAAATCCCGAAACAACGAAACTTGGTTTGTACTCGATTGATTTAAATTTGAATAATATTGAGGTAGGTGGAAAACCTATAACATTAAATGCTTCATCGACTCCGGGTTCTTATGCAACTTATAAAATTCATCGTTCAACAACCCCAAATCCGGCTTATGACACGACTATTGTTTCAGATGGAACCAAGAACAAGACTGACATTACTTTTAGTCAGGATAAAGCAAAGCGGGAACTTTGGATTTACCTCGATGCCATGATTTTTAATAATAGATTTGATAAAGACAGTTCAGGTAAAATGATTTACATTCCTGATTCGTTATTTATTAAAACAAGGTTGAATTTTAATTATTGATTAGTAAAAAATAATTGTAAACAATAAATGGAGACGACATGAAAACATTAAGAATTACTATCGTTTTAATGCTTGCGATGATAATAAGCTTTGCAGGCATTATGGCACAACAGCAAAATCCTTTGCCTCCTAAGAACTTTCAGGTTTCTGTTGAGGAAACAAGTGCAGGTTCTGCTGTAAAAATCACTTGGACTGCCAACGATGAAGGTGTTGCACCGAATATTTATTCAATTTATTCTCATTTTAATGACGAGGAAAAATTGATAATGAATGCTCAAGTTAAAGCTGACCCTAACAGAAATGAATATGTTTATTATTTACATAATCTTCATCCGGGAATATATCATTTCTTTATGAGAGCCGGTTTACATCAAAACGGTATTGTTCTTGAAAGTGAAAGGACTGATGCAATTTCCATTGAGATTAAAGGTAATAATAATACTTTATTCCAGTTTGCTTCAACACCTCCGACTAATGCAAAATTAGGTGGGAAATATGTTTACGCTATGAAAGTGCACAGCAGTTACAATTGCAAAATCGGATTTGAACTTGTCGAAGGTCCCGAGGGAATGTATATAGAGGGAAATAACATTTACTGGGTACCTCCGGCTGTTGGCGAATATAAGGTGTCGGTCAGGGCTTTTCTTGTTGAATGTGACCATGATGCCGAGGCAGTACAGAGCTTTGTAATTCGCGTTACAGAAGGTCATGATGGTCAAGCTTATGTAAAAATCATAATTTTTGAAAATGGAATGATTAACATGAAGCTCGGTGAAACGATAACTTATCAGATGAGGTTCGAAACAAATATTAATTGTCCTGTTCTTTGCGAGTTTCAGGGAAAATTACCCGATGGATTTCATTATGAAAAGAATGGAATCTTTGTTTTCTCTCCTACTAAAGAAGGTAAATTTGAATTTACTGTCAAGGCATATCTGGAATGTCAACCGGATGTTCACAGTTTAGCTAAGTTCGTTATTGTTGTCGGTCAAGGTCATCAGGACCCGCCGAAGTTTTGTGCAAACATCAAAGGTGTGGTAAATTCAGAAGACAATGTGCCTGTTACTGAGGGTGTTGTAAGTGCATGGAAGCTTGACAGGAACCCCAATAGCAATGCTAAAGATATGTCATTATTCAAAAGTGAAATTAAGGAAGGTCAGTATTCAATTAATCTTCCCGAAGGTAATTATGCATTGGATATTTCCGGCAAAACATTTTACCCTGAATGGTATATGGACGCAGATTTTGTAACTGATGCCGAGAGAATTACAGTTGCATGTGAAGATGAAATTGAGATAAATGCTGTTGTAAAAATGCTTCCTGTTCCACAAAAATTTACTGTAACAGGAAAAGTTTACGATGCTGAAACCAATGAACCGGTTTTTGCACAGGTAGAATTCATTCCGGTACAAAATTTATTCCAGGATGAGAAGAATACTACAGGACACAGTTTTTTTACCAAGACAGATGAAAACGGTAATTACACAATCACTCTTCAGGATAACCATGAGTATATAGCAAGAGCTATATCAGCTATGAATAGTGTTAAATATATGGTCATATATTATGAATCTGCAACCAATCCAATGGAAGCAGACATCATTGAATTGACGGGGGATTTGAGTGATATAAATTTTGCAATGAAAAAAGCAGACGAAATCAACAAAGGCGGATTTACCGGTATTGTGATAAATAAAGATAACGGACCTTTGAAAGCTAAACTGATTGCATATTGCGTTAGACCAAGCAATCAATATTTCGATAAAGTCAATACGGTATTTACAACGGAATCTAATGAAGAAGGATATTTCAGATTTGACCATTTGATTCCGGGTGATTATGTTGTAATGTCAATGCCATTGGACAAAAATTATGTTCCCGGGTATTATAAGCAAAATGATTATGCTGTTTTGAAGTGGAAAGAGGGAACAATTATAAGCGTTGATGATGCAATGATTGATGTGATTTATGAAATAATGCACCGCGAAAGAGGTGATATCGGGCTGGTTGAAATCGGCGGAAAAATAATTAATTCCGGCGGCGGAAAAATCGGGAAGCAAACCGAAAAATCACAAGGAAGTATTCCTGTTGCAGGAGCTTTGATTTATGTCGTTGATGAATTCGGTACAGTTAGTGATTACGGATATACAAACAGCAATGGTGAGTTTAACTTGCAGGAAGTTGCCGTAGGTAATTTAAAATTAATTGCCGATAAAGTGGGATTCGATGCTTACGAAAGCCAGATTCAAACAGACTTCGAGAAGAATTCGAATATACAGATGGAATTTGCTATGAGTGAAGCACCTGTCGGAGTTGATGAGAATGAAGTTAATATTTTTGATGCATTGCTTTATCCGACACCTGCTGAGAAATTCGTATTTCTGCAATACAAATCAGATGGGAAATCCCCGATATTAATTTCAATCGTTAATACACAAGGATTTGAAGTTTATCGTTTGAACTTTGAAACAAACCATGATAGTCATCAAACCAGGATAAATACTTCAGGTTTAGTTTCAGGTACTTATTTTGTTAGATTGACAATTGGAAATGTAACGCAGACTTTACCTTTGCAGGTTGTTAGGTAATTTTAAATTTTAAATTCTAAATTTTAAGTTGAATGTAGAATGTATAAATCCGGGGGAGATTTTCTTCCGGCTTTA
>CAZEHW010000049.1:0-17983 GCA_964511865.1 uncultured Hyphomicrobiales bacterium
CGGGTCTTCATATTTTTTAACCCAAGTTTCGCCACCATCAGTTGTTTTCAAAATAACATAGTTCTTACCAAGTATAAAACCAACATTAGTTGTTAAAAACTCAACTTTTGTTAAATTTTTATTAGTATTACCTTTTTTGAATTGCCATTCTGTTCCACCTTCAACTAATTTGATGATGATACCATTATCACCAACGATGAACCCTGTTTTAGCATCTGTAAAGTTGACTCCATTTAAGTTTTCTGAAGTTCCAATTGCACCGGCACCAACCTGAGTTGTTCCGCTACCACTTTCATTTGCTAAGAAGTCCTCATCCCATTCAATTGTGTTATCTAAGAATCTAGTTAACATTCTTGCATCAGGTGGATATTTAGTAACAGTTTGTTCTCCGTTTAACCAGAAGGTTGTAAACACTGAATCTGTTGACTGAATATTTGCAGCCATTCCGTCATCACCGTAATTAACAACATCAACATCAGTTACAAAGAATCGTCTGGTGTTTGACTGAGGATTAACCATAGCAACAGCACCACCGTTACCATTTTTAACCATATTACCTCTAAATTCAACACCTTTAATAACATTAAGACTACCATTTATTATATATACAGCTCCACCACCTCTGATATCTTGTTTCAATTCAAGGCTGTCATAAACTGTATAACCAACCTGGTTATTAACAAATTGAGCTCTAACTATTTCAACTGCACGATTTCTTTCGATTAAAGTTGAACCTATAGGTAATCTTATATCAATAGCTCCACCGACATAACCAGCTGTATTATTTTCAAATAATACCGGATAAATACCACCATAACCAATTATGGCACTTGATAACATATCAATACCACCGGCACCATTGATTGTAAAGTTTCTTCTTGAAAATATGGCACCACCAAAGGATAAAGCAACATTGTCTTTAAATTGAACATTATAACCGTATTCCCTTGTCATCATATTATCATCAGTACCACCGATGATAGGTGACATTAAGTTATTATTATCATTTATATTATTATCAACAAAAATTGCACCACCTGCACCAGCTGTGTTACCGGTAAAGTGTGTGGGGTTATCATTTGGATCCAAAGTCCTGTTTGGACCTCCTCTAACTTGCAATCTGTTTCTTGATTTTTCTAAGAAAATAGCACCACCCATAGCGTAATATCCATGATTTGCTGGTGTTTTTTCAGTTTGAATCCATGGGGCTTCAGCTAAATTCTCAATAAATTCACCTGCTACGATAAGCGATGTATTGCTTCCTGCATAGATAGCACCACCTCTGGCACCTTTTGAACCTCTGATACCTGCTGATTGTAATTGGTTCTGGAAGTTCTTAGCCATATTACCTTCGCATTTGAATGCATCGTTAACAGGGAATTCTATTAAAGTAGTACCATTAGTAATATTTACCGAGTTGTTTACACCAAATCCAACTTCAATTTGTCTAATCATTGGGTCATTTTCATCACCTGCAATATAAACTGCACCACCAAAAGCTATATCATCATATTCTCTTGGATATTCTGCAGGAATAGCATTTTCACCTTCTAATTCGTAACAATCTTCAACCAATAATGTTGGAGGTGTTGTTGGAAGTATTTTATTTTTAACATGAGCAAGCTGAACTAAGTTGTTTGTAAAGGTAAGATTTCTCATACGTCCCAAATACAAAGCAACACGTCCATCATCAAATGCCTGACGATAAAAATCAGCTTTTGTAGGGTCTGCTGCAAAATTAAATGTTGGCTCAGGGACATTTTCGTCCACTAAGTCTATTGCAGGGATTACACTTAACTCAACAGTTGTTAAATCTCCTACTGCTGCAACAATTGGTCTTCCGTTTGCATCCAAAGCCGGTGTACCGAGCGGCAAACCTTCATCATATAATTTTCTATTGATAGAAGACATATCACCGTTTTTATCGGTGATATTTGGATTTTTGTTTATTGAATATCTCGGAACCAATGTTGGGTTATATATATCATAGAACCTTAAACCATCCCAGTCTTTTGGTAAGTTATTAGGCGCGTTGAAATGAGGTACCTGCAAAATTGCCAAAGCACCACCTTTATGACGTGCTGTATTATCTTTAAATTCGCAGTCAATTAACCATGTTCTTGATGATAAAGTTGTAAGCGCACCACCGGTACCATTTGTTAATAGACGTAACCTATTATTTATATAAGACCAGTTATGAGTATCATAAAATGGGTCAACACCTTCAGTTGATTCAGCATACAAAGGTGTACGGTCAACTGTTGTATCTTTTTTGAAATGTTCAAAAGTACAGTTTCTGAAGAAAGCTGTTCTTGCACCGGGCATAACTAAAATATGACCCCATTCTCTTGAAATGTTGTTTTCTGGCTGACCCTGAAAAACAATCCTGTCCTTATCGGCATCTCCGGTACCAATGTTAACCGAAGTAGCAGCTCCTTCATATACCTCAACTCTTGTCCAAGGATATCTTCTTAAATCAATGTCATCTGCAGGATCTGTTAATAATCTTGCTGCAGTAAACATCATAGCTTGTTCAAATGGAATAATAACATTATTCATTGTTCCATCATTTACATACCATAAACCATCGGCACCTAATATAACATTGTTAGGGTCCTGTAAGTTTCTGAGAGATCTTTCTGTTTTATCCAACACTACATTGAAAATAAGATTGTACTTAGCACTGTTAACAGTGAAGTCTCTTATTGTCTCCAATTTAATTACTCTTTCTCTTGTGTTATCACCAACCAAATATGCTGTATTATACAAGAAATAATTTAAATCTGCATAATCCTCATAATCCCATCGGTTATTCTTACCACATTGATAATCCGGATACATAGGATCAGTGGTCAACCAAGGATTTGGATTACCGTTGCAATCAGTAGCAGGAATTCCTGCAGGAACAATTGGGTTCGGTACATATGTAGCTTTGGCGAAGCCATCAGCTATAATTCTACCGCCAACTGAGTCAATTAACCGACCGTTGGCATAAAACAAGACAGTAGTACCCGGTTCTATCAATAGGGTACCACCGATGACATAGTCTCTGTTTACAATATAAACAGAGTCTTTCATGAATACTCTTACGTCACCAGGAGCGACTCGTCCTGATACTTTTACTTGTGGTTTTTCCTGAGCGAACACCTGGCTAAAGGCGAGTATGCAGAATAAAACCATTAGAAAACTCAAACGAAGCAATCGATGCATGTTACCTCCTAAAAAATTATTATTTATAACGAAAAATCTATTTATTAATCTTCTTTGCATTCATTTTCCTTCAAAATTATTTTAAATATATATAAACAAATTCAACTAATCAATTTTCATGCCAAGTCTTACTAAACCGGCTCTTGAATAATTGGAAAATTCTGAGAATTTATCTTTTGCAATGATTTCTTTGTAGATCTTTGCGGCTGATTCTTTGTCGCCGGATCTCTCGTAAACCTTTGCAGCATAATAACTATAACGTGCTTTTGTTGGCTCAGATATTGCCAATTCAGCGGATTTAATGTAATATTCGGCAGCTTTGCTATTGTCTTTCAACAATTCATAGCTTGCTCCCAAGCCGGCATAAGCTCCAGTTAACACAACTTTTGATGGTGAATCCGTTGCAATTTCAAAAAATTCAACGGCTTCCTGAGCTTTGTTTAATGCAAGATAAGATGTGCCTGCATACAACGCTGCTAATTTACCCTGGTCAGTACTTTCGTATTTATCAACGATTTCCAACAAACCAATTACTTGTTCTCCCCTTATTACGGTTGAAGAATCTCCAAACAATGCTTTCTTATAATCAGGCGCATCATAATAAGGCATAATCCTTGTCAATGCAACCATCGCTTTTTCTTTGTCTTCTGCAGATGATTTTTCTAAGTAGTTGCTTAAGAAAAACACAAGAGCCACAATAACAATTAAGCCAATCAAGCCATAGCTGACTGCTTTGCTGTTTTCAAAAATAAACCGCTGTACTCGCTCAATCGTATTACCTGATTGCACCTCATCCATTCCCTTGTCTTTCGACTTGGAAATCTTTTGCTCAATACCTGTTTTGTCGTTCAAATTTGCCATTTATATAATCAATTTTTTCATTTTTAACTCATTTTTAGTCTTTTTCTTCCCTCGTACGCCCGAAGGGAATCGAACCCCCAGCCTTTGGAACCGGAATCCAACACTCTATCCAGTTGAGCTACGGGCGCTTTTCGCAAAAAGACTATTTTCGCGAATACAAATTTACATAACTATTTCTTTCTTACAATAAAAAAATCTGCTTTTTACAGGTAATTCTATATATAGATATATTTTTTTATATATTTTGATGAATTTGTGTCAAGATAATTACACACTTTATTAGTTTTGATTAAAACTGTTTCATTTTTTCCACATGTTATGTTAATACTGATAAACTTTCCTGACACTTTCTATTATATCTGTTTTATTTAATAAAATCTCGTCTTCATAGCTCTTCGCAAAGCCGACTGGAGTATCTTTTGAACATACCCTAAGTACTGGTGCATCAAGATATTTAAACAATTCACTTGAGATTTCTGAAACTATCTCTCCACCAAATCCTCCGGTCTTCTTGTCTTCATGAACTACCAGCACTCTGTTTGTCTTCCTGACACTATTTCTGACAATCTCTTTGTCCCATGGTATTAAGGAGCGTAAATCCACTATTTCAACCGATATTCCTTCTTTCTCTAAATCCTTTGCCGCCAATAAACTTAAGTGTACTCCAGAGCCATAACTTACTATTGTAACATCTTTGCCTTCACGCCTGATTTTACCCTTTCCAAAAGGCACAATATGTTCTGAGTCAGGTGTGTAAGTTGATGCCTGCTTGAAATTGTATAAGAACTTGGGTTCTAAGTACATAGTAACTCCCTTTGACCGCATTGCATTCCTCATTAATCCAAGTGCGTCATCTGCAAATGCCGGGCTGACAACTCTGATACCTGGCAATGTCGTAAAAGTGCCCTCCAGATTCTGTGAATGATAAATGCCACCCTGTATATAGCCCCCGCTTGCTAATCTGATTACAACATTAGGTGCATATTGTCCTTTGGTCCTCCAATATTCGTGTGAATGTTCGACAAGCTGATCCATCGCAGGCCAAAAGTAATCGGCAAACTCTGCTCCTTCGATTACCACCCAAATATCTTTGCTGAACCTGCAAAATCCATTAGCTGTTCCCACAATGTTGTTTTCTGCTATGGGAGCATTGAATATTCTTTCTTTTCCAAATTCATCGAGCATTCCTTTGCAGACATTGAACACTCCTTGCTTTTGCACTGATGCTACGTCCTGTCCCCATAAAAATGTGTTTGGATTCCGTCTGAATTCTTCTTTCAAACCCAAATTAATTCCCTGCAAATATGATATAACTTCATCGCCATCTTTGCCTTCTTTTTCTGTGTTATCTTCTATTTTCACAAAGGGTTCCGGCAATACAAACTTATTGTATGACTTTCCGTCGGCATCTGCCATTTTCTCGACTTTGTCAGCCATTTTGAATATATAGTCCTGGTTTTCCTTCTCTATCTTCAGCAATTCTTCTTCTGTGGCTATTCCATTATCCAGTAAACTGAATCTCAGTTGAAGCATCGGGTCACGCTTCATAGATTCGGCGATTTCTCCTTCTGTCCTGTAAAGCATGTGCGGGTCTGAGTTTGAATGTGCCCCAATTCTGTCGCAATCGGCATGAACCATAGCAGGTCCCTTGCCCGATAGCACATATTCCCTTGCTTCGACAAGTGTATTGAATGAGTTGAAGGGGCATCTGCCGTTGCAATTGTATATCATGAGGTTTTTCATTCCTCTGTAATTGTCTGATATTTGGGCATTTGCCGTCTGTTCATATATCGGCACAGAGATTCCGTATTTGTTGTTCTGTATTACGAAAATAACAGGTAATTTTTCCAAAGTTGCACAATTTACTGCTTCCCAAAAGTATCCTTCCGAGCATGCAGATTCACCGCTTGAGTATATCGCAATAGCATCACTCTTATATTTCTTGATTGCCCTTGCAACTCCTGCGGCATGCTGTGCATGATTTCCGGTGCATGATGATACATTCTGAATTCCTATTGAAGATTTCGCAAAGTGATTGCTCATATGTCTGCCTCCTCCTGCAACGTCTGCTTCCTTACTCAAACCATTCAGTAATATCTCCTCAACAGTGATTCCCGATGAAAGTGAAGTCATCATATCCCTGTAATAAGGGAATAAAAAGTCTTTCCCCTGTTTGAAAATCTTCCCGATTGCAAGCTGAATTCCGTCATGTCCGGCAAAAGATGCATGATAAGACCATCCCTTTGCCATTTTCACATAAAGTCCCGCTTTCTCGTCCAAACGTCTGCCCTGATGAATTTCCTTGTACCATTGAATCATTGTCTCTTTGGTAAAATTCCTTCCGTCGAAAGGGCAATTCAAAACCAATTCCCTTTCCACACCCATGTAATTCATCTTCACATGTTTCGGCTCGAGATAATGATTTAAAACCTTACCTACCGGCTCATCTGCGACGGGTTTAGTAATAGTTTCTGGTTTCGTAGTTTTTGATTTATTAACATCCGTATTTTTCTTTGCCATATTAACCTCATAAATCTATATATAAAATTATATAAGTTACTATAAACGAATAGTTATTATTTTTAATGTTTTGTGTTAGGCAATTAGCCATTTAGGCGCTTAGACTATTAGGTGTTTACGGGGGGGATTGATTGTCTTTTTTCAAATAAAGAGGTCATTTCTTCTTTCTTCTTTCTTCTTTCTCCCTTCTCCCTTTTCCCTTTTCCCTTTTCCCTTCTCCCTTCTCCCTTTTCCCTTCTCCCTGCTCCTTTCTCCTTCCTCCCTTTATTTTTTCCACTTTTCTTTCTTTCCACGTACTTTTCGCCTTTGTCATGCTGAGCTTGTCGAAGTATCTCTTTGCGAGCAAAGTGAAGAATCCGGTATTCTAATTTCTATTTTCTATTTTCCGTTTTCTATTTTCTATAACCCTTTCTTTCCACTCATTTCACAGCATTGAAAAAACCTTTTGCTTATTTCAAATAATCATCGTAATTTTACGATATACGATAAGGAAATTTTATGAAAACTAAGAAAAGTGAATATTCGGATGAGGAAATCAGGCTGGCAAGATTTGCCAAAGCACTTGGTCATCCTGCAAGGGTGCAGATAATGAAACTGCTGGCGGCTAATGATTCCTGCTTTTGCGGAAATATTGTTGATTATATACCGCTTTCGCAATCTACTGTATCTCAGCACCTCAAAGAACTGAAGGATGCAGGTTTGATTACTCAGCAAATCAAACAACCAAAAGTGTATTACTGCATTTGCCAGGAGAACTGGGAAATGGCTAAAAAGTATCTGGATAAATTATTTACAAAAAAAGTATGTAAAATCTGTTAGTTGAAATAAATGAAAGTAAAAATATTAGTATTATGTACAGGGAATTCGTGCAGGAGTCAGATGGCAGAAGGTTTTTTGAAATCAATTGACTCTGAACTTGAAATTTATTCTGCAGGAACTCAGCCGGCTGCAATGGTAAGCTCCAAAGCTGTTAAGGTGATGGACGAAATCGGAATTGATATTTCGGATAACTATCCAAAGAATGCAGATAGATTTATAAATGATGAATTTGATTATGTAATAACAGTTTGCGACAATGCTAAACAAAAATGCCCTGTGTTTACGGGTAATGTTAAGAACAGACTGCACATAGGTTTTGAAGACCCTTATGAAGCCAAAGGAACCGAAGAAGAAGTTCTGGATTTTTATCGAAAAATAAGAGATGAAATCCGGCAAGAATTCACAAAGTTTTATGAGAAGATTGGCTAAGAAAGGAGGAAGGAATAATTGTTAATTGTTAATTGAAAATTCTCTGCGGAACATTGCGAAAACATAGCGCACTTAGCGGTTAAAACTTTTAAAATTGAGTATTAAAAAATTGTTTGAAAATTGAAAATTAATAATCCCGTAGGGATGAACTGTTTGTAGAAAATATAATTTAATAAAATAAAGTAAGGAATATATATATGACAACATCAGATATGATAAAAGAAACGGTAAAGGAAAAATACGGCAAAATTGCAATGTACGGCACAGGCGGTTGTGGTTGCAATTGCGGGTGCAGTGACAATGAGGAATTCAATATGATGGCTGACGATTACAATACAGTTGAAGGTTATGTGCCTGATGCTGATTTGGGCTTGGGATGCGGTATACCGACTGAATTTGCAAATATCAAAGAAGGACAAACCGTTTTGGATTTGGGCTCGGGAGCAGGAAACGATGCTTTTATTGCGGCACAAATCGTAGGACCAAAAGGAAAAGTTATTGGGCTGGACATGACAGAAGAAATGATTGATAAGGCGAATTATAATAAGGACAAACTAGGGATGGAAAACGTTGAGTTTGTATTAGGAGAGATAGAGAAAATGCCGTTAACCACTGATTCGGTAGATGTAGTAGTAAGTAATTGTGTGTTGAATTTGGTGCCTGATAAGAGAAAGGCATTTTTGGAAATACACAGGGTTTTAAAATCGGGAGGAAACTTCTGTATATCGGATATAGTACTGGATGGCGAATTGCCTGATAGACTTTTATCAATTGCAAAATTTTACACAGGTTGTGTAACGGGAGCAGAGCAGATTGCGGATTATCTCAACATTATCAAAAACACAGGTTTTAAAAAAATTGATATTCATAAGAAAAATGAAATAAAAATACCTGAAGATTTACTGTCTGATTACCTTGAAGCTCATGAGATTGAGAGTTATTATAATTCAGGTACGGCAATATACAGTATAACTGTTTCGGGTGTTAAATAGATGTAATGTATTTTCTAATAGGTTTAAATATGATTATTAGCATAATATGTAAGTAAATAAAAATGGCAAAAATAACTAAACAGCTTAGTTTTTTAGACAGGTATTTAACATTGTGGATATTTCTTGCAATGTTTGTTGGAGTTTTTTCGGGATATTTTTTTCCGGGTATAGTGGATTTTTGGAATCAGTTTAACTCAGGTACAACAAATGTCCCGATTGCAATTGGATTGATACTTATGATGTACCCCCCTCTTGCAAAAGTAAAATACGAAGAGCTTGGCGATGTATTTAAGAATTACAAAATTCTTAGTTTATCTCTTGTGCAAAACTGGATAATAGGTCCAATATTAATGTTTATTCTTGCGATAGTATTTTTGCAGGACTACCCTCATTTTATGGCAGGATTAATTTTAATCGGATTGGCAAGATGTATAGCCATGGTTATAGTATGGAATGACCTAGCAAAAGGAGATACTGAATATGCGGCAGGATTAGTGGCATTCAATTCTATATTTCAGGTTTTGTTTTTCTCAATATATGCTTATGTTTTTCTAACTGTATTACCTGAGTGGCTGGGATTGCAGGGATTCAAGGTTGATATAACAATCGGGCAGATAGCGGAAAGTGTATTTATCTATTTAGGAATACCGTTTATTGCGGGGATAATAACCAGATTTACATTAATCAAATTGAAAAACAAGGAATGGTATCACAAAAAATTCATTCCAAAAATCAGCCCGATAACATTAATTGCATTGCTATTCACTATTGTTGTAATGTTTTCCTTAAAGGGTGAATACATAGTAAAAATACCATTGGATGTTGTGAGAATAGCAATACCATTGTTGTTGTATTTTGTGATAATGTTCTTTGTTTCTTTTTGGCTTGGAAAAAAGTTTGGTGCAGATTATCCAAAGACAGCAACTTTGTCATTCACAGCGGCGAGCAACAATTTTGAACTGGCAATAGCTGTTGCGGTAGCGGTATTCACCATAAATTCAGACGAGGCATTCACAGCTGTAATTGGACCATTGGTTGAAGTACCTGTAATGATAGGTTTAGTTAATGTAGCTTTGTGGTTAAAAAGAAAGTATTTTGATAAGGAAGAAAATTTAATAATTAATTAAGGAGTTAAAAATGACAATAACGGAAAAAGCATTGGAACAATTGAAAAGTCTGGTTATACCGGATGCCGGAATAAATGATGGAATCAGGATTGGCGGAGGTAGCGGATGTTGCGGACCGGCTTTTGAAATGGCACTAGTTCCAAATCCTCTCGAAGGTGATTTAAAAGAAGTTCATGAAGGAATTAATTTTTATTTGGATAGTCAATTTGCAGGTTACAATGAAATATTGACAATTGATTTTAGTGAAAATTATTTTGAGATAAAAGGAATAAATGACTTGCCAAAATCAGGTTGTTGTGAACATTAATATTGTATAAATAAAGGAGCAATTTATGAAATATCTATCAATAATTATTTTGATTTTAGGTTATACATTTTCATACTCTCAGCCTCAAATACAAATAGAGGGTAATGATGTATATGATTGGGGTAAAATTGACCCAAAAGGAAAACCTTTAACTGCAAAGGTTAAAATTTTCAACAAAGGAAATGAAACACTAAGGATAACGGAAGTTAAGCCGGGTTGTGGCTGCACTACTGCACCTCTCGACAAAAACGATATTGAACCAAACGGATTTGCAACACTGAGTATAACTTTAAACGTAAGTAATGACGGACCGGTTCAAAAATCCATTAGAATTAATTCTAACGACCCAAAAGAACCTATTAAGCATCTTACTTTGAAAGTCGACATTGTCCGTCCAATTGGACTTTCAAGAAAATTTTTGAACTTTGGAGATTTGGAACTTGACAAGGAGACTCAATCAAGTGTTACAATTAAAAATAATACTAATAATGATATTCATGTTAAAGATATAATTACCGAGCCGAAAGAATTAGTATTGAATATCAATAAAAATACTGTAATTAAAGCACAAAAAGAACTTATACTCGAAATAAAATATACGCCTAATAATTCAAATAATTTATCAGGAAAAGTATTAATTAAGACTGATAATAAGGATATGGATTCTTTTGAAATTTCGGTCTGGGGAAAATTCAAGGAGGAAACTAAAAGATAGAAAAAAGCATAAATCATATAAAAATTTTTAAATTATTATGGAGAATCTTATGAAAAAGCTAAATTTAATCGTGATTATTGCAACTCTATTTGTTGCAAACATATTCGTATCCTATGCAGATACAAAGCAGGAAATTGAAAAAGCAAACAAGAAAGGACAAGTAGTGTTCCTTGCAGTTACTGAAAAAGGGAATTCTCAAAATCAGGAAGCTTTGAATATAGCCAAAAAAGCACAGAAATTATATTCAAAGTCTGCCGTATTGGAATTGGACCGAAGTAATACTGCTAATAAAGAATTAGTACAAAAATATAGATTAGCCGGTGCTCCGGTGCCGTTAGTATTGGTAATTGCTAAAAACGGGTATGTAACCGGAGGCGCTCCTTTGCAAGGGCTTTCCGCTGATGCTCTTGTAGGTATGGTTCCTACCCCAAAAGAAGAATTATTAATTAAAGCATTAAATGAAGGTAATTCAGCTTTCGTAATCTTTTCAAAAAAATCCGATGAAAAAAACAAAAAACAAATGGAAGCTTGCCAATCAGCTTGTCAAAGTATGTCTAATAAAGCGAAAACCGTCTTTGTAGATATAGAAGATAAAAACGAAAAATCGTTTATTGCTAAATTCAACATTGACAAGAATGCAATTTTCCCGATTACTTTTGTCATAAATGGTCAAGGGCAAGTTACTTCAATGTTGAACGGTATTACCGAAGCTAAAAGTTTGGTTGAAGCTGCAAATAAAAAAGTTAGTAGTGGATGTTGCCCTCCCGGAAGCGGTAAATCCTGCGGACCAAAAAAATAAATTTTTTCAAGTAATATCATAATTATGAAAATATACAAATTAGTATTAATTGAACTATGGCATAGGAAGTCGCAATTAATTTCGGCATTGTTGGCTATTACACTCGGTATCGGTGTAATTGTAGGAATCCGCTCTGTAGCTGTCGTTTCTGAAAAAGCTGTAGCTGTGAATCTTGACAATCTTGGTGCAAATATATTAGTTTTGCCACAAGGAACAGGTATTGATAATTACTATTCTGCAGATATAGATGCACCGACTTTTCCTGAAGAATATGTAGAGAAAATAAGGACTTCAACATTAGCTGGAGTTGACAATATTTCACCGAAACTTACACGACGAATTAAAGTAAAAAATCAAAATATCGTTCTGACTGGAATATTGCCGTCGAGCGAATTAGTATCCAAACCGGTTTGGCAAACTTCAGGTCTGTCAGGAAAAGCATTAAAAGCAGCCTGCGACACCAGTGCAAAGAATAAATCTCATGGGTATGAGGATGTTCGGCTACAACGAAAACCTATTGAATCTTTGAGGCAAGATGAATGTATCGTCGGGTCAAATGCCGCTCAAACTTTAAAATTGAAACAAGGAGATAAAGTCAATATTCTTGGAAGCGAATTCGTAGTATTTAATGTTTTAGGTGAAACAGGAACAATTGACGATGACAGAATATTTGCTCATCTGCATACAGTACAAAAACTGACGGGTATTGAAAACCAAGTTAGTGTCATTGAAATCATGGGTTGCTTGGAAAATTAAGAAATATTCTTCCTGATACGAAAATTACTACAATCAATCAGATTGTATCTACTCAAATCAAAACAAATCAATTGATGAATAAAATTTCAATTATTTTCCTGATTATTATTTTATTTGTCGGCGGTATTTCAATAGGCAATTCGATTTGGGCAAATGTGAATGAGAGAAAAAAAGAATTAGGAACTTTGAGAATGATTGGCTTTACAAAAGGAAAAATATACGAAATGCTTTTACTCAAAGCTACAATACTCGGAATAATTGGCGGTATTTTTGGTTATATTATCGGTACTTTGTCAGGAGTAATCCTTGGACCTCAATTAGCAGGTTTGAATATTGAACCAATTCCAATTTTCCTACTCTGGTCAGTTTTAATTTCATTGCTTATTTCGCTTCTCGGTTCTTTGATACCTGCATATTTAGCCGGAAAAATTGAACCTTATAAAATCATGCAGGAGGCATAAAATGTTAATAGAAACAAAACAATTATCAAAAATTTATAAGCACAAAGACGGCTTGGTAGAAGCTATTAAAGATATCAATTTAGGATTCAATCAGGGTGATTTTGTTACTATAACAGGTCCTTCAGGTTCAGGGAAAACTACATTATTATTATTGCTTGCCGGATTGATTAAACCTACTTCAGGTTCAATAAAATTTCAGGAACATGAACTTCATACTGCTTCTGACAATGAGTTGGCAGGTATTCGGAGCAAGTATATCGGCTTTGTTATGCAAAACTTCAGCCTGATTCCTTATTTGTCTGTGCTAAACAATGTAATGATACCTTTATCTTTGAATCAAAACGGCAAGAGAACCCAAAACGATTATGCAATTCATCTTTTAGAAAAAGTTGGATTGAAGGATAGGATGAATCATTTACCGAAAGAGTTATCAGCAGGACAGCAACAAAGAGTAGCAATTGCAAGAGCATTAGTTAACAAACCAAATTTAATATTAGCCGATGAACCGACGGGTAATCTTGACCCTGCATTAGCTATAGAAATATTAGAGGTGCTTAAACAAATTAACACTGAAAATAAAATTACCATAGCAATGGTTACGCACAGTCCATCTGCATCAGCTTATGGAAAAGTAAAGATACATATTGAAAATGGAAGAATTATAAATTAGTCTAAAATTTATTTTTCCATCTGCGGAATCAAATCATATAAAACAAAACCGTAGTTTGGTTCCAGTTTGAGAGCTTTATCAATGAAGAGTTTAGCTTTGCTTTTATTTTCTTTTAAAATTTCAAGCTGTGCAAAATATGCATAGATTTCGGCTTCGTTTGCCCAATTAACAGTTAAATCATCTTCCCTGTTTTGTTTGTAAAGCAATTTTAATGCACGATTGAGCAACTCTTCTGCCCATTTTTTATCACCGCCGAAACTTTCGGGAGTATGCATTAAATGTATAGCCGCTATAAGCAGAACTTTCGGATTTGATTTTTCAATTTCATTTGCTTCGTAGATATAATCCCTTGCTTTTATTCCATAATAAATTGCTTTTAATGTGGAAAGAGATGATTTTTTACCATAAGCCGAAGAAAGCAGAGCCGCAGTTTCTGCATTGTAATTTCGTTTCTTTGATTCAAGTAAATAATCAACAGATTTGTCAAAATAATTGTATGCAATATCAGCATCGGGTAAATACAGAATCTTGCCGATTTGATGGAAAATCAAGCCGGAGTAATAGTAAGGTCTCCAATCATTAGGAAATTCTTTTTTCAAAGCAATTGATGATTTGAGAAGGGATTTCCATTTGTTTACATCAAAAGAAAAATAGGATTCATCAATTTTATCTCTTACTTTTTTCAATTCGTTTTCTAGTTCATCTGCATTGCAAATATACTGAGAAAGCAGTAAAGCAAACGATAGAACTAAAATATTTTTCTTTATTATAATCATTAAATTTCTTAATAGACAATTATTTTTTCAATAATACGATTTAAATTTGATTTTAATTCGACGAAATAAACACCGAATGAAAAATCTTTTATGTCAGGATAGATATGAGTTAAATTACCGGCTGAATTTTCATGCAATTTATAATGCCATACTTCAACTCCCTGCTGATTAAAAATAGTTAGTTCGCCAGAAGCATTGCTTGAAGATTTAACTGTAATCTCAAGAAAATCATCAGCAGGATTAGGATTAATCATCAAAGATTCTTCTTCTATTATTTTGATTTTTCTTATGTCCTGAACACAAACTCCATAAGCCAAAATTTTTCCATTTTGTGTTTCGGTATTTATACTATTTCCGGTCCAATGGAAATCAACAATATCAAGATTAGTTGTATCGCTGTCAAAACTAAGCAATACGTCTCCCCTAAGCGTTGCTAAAACCTGAGGTTCTGAAGTAATCTGCAAACTATCTGATGAGAGTAGAAGAGTCATAAAACCTTCAGTATCAAATGTTTTACTCATCAAATTACAGTTTTCAACAGACTTTATGTAAAACACCTTTGCATCAATTCTGACAGTCGCTTCAAACCCAGCTTTAAGAGTGTCTGTATTTCCACAATTGAGATTTGCAGTCATTTTAACAGGAACGTTTTTATTACCAACTTTAGACCTGATTACCGGAAAAGAAATAAAGCTGTTATTATAAAAATAGCTTTGAATAAAAAACGGCAAGCCCCAAACACATGTTTTACCTTCAAGATATACACCGTTACTTACATAGTTACAATTATTCCCTAAATCATCAGGATTATTTATTGCTCCAACAGTCCCGGAATTTTGACGGGCTACATAAATTTTTCCATTAGTTGCGAGCTGCAAAGCTCCATATTGATTAGAATAATTTTGAGTTGCTATTGTTCTCTTTGAGTTAAGTATTTGAGATTGATTACCAGATTCAATATTAAACTGCCATATTTCATTTTCAGACCACCACCAAATAGAACGTGTATTTGCAGTAGCATAAAGTTTTTTACTATCGGGAGAAAATTCCACTCCATATGCTTCCCAGTCTGAATATTCAAGTTTTACAGGATTTGAAAGTTCACCGGTTACATTGTTAAAATCAAATAATTCAAAAGTAGAAGTATATCCTGAAGCGGCGGCGAGCTTTGTTCCATCGGTATTTGCTTTCAAATAACCTTTTTTGTTATGCACACTGCCTTCGTATTTAATTCCAACTTTACTAATTACAGGTATCGTATCAATGCCGGATGAAGTAACAAGATATGCCCTATAAGCATTGCTGTTCCATTCGTGGGATATTACCCAAACACCGGAGCAGTCAAAATTGTTAACAGCAGCTATTTTCTCGGCAGAGGGAGCAAAAAGTAAAAAATTTTTAGTTGTAGCAATAACATCGCCAAGTCCATCATCAAGATTCATGTCTAAGAGTGTATATCTGAAACCACCCGTTCTGTCTTTGTCATCAACTGTGAAAATGTAGAAGAGATTATTGGATTCCGGAACGGGAACAATAACTGCAGATTGTGTAGAACTGTTATGACCCATTAAGTCCGTTCCGTTAGGCATTATAGCATGATTCCGATTCCAGACAGTTATACCATCTGTATAGAAAAGGAGATTGCCATTCCTATCGGAGATTGTTGCACAACCTTCACTTGAATTTAACTTGCCATCCAATAAAGCAACAGGTTGTCCACTGTTGAAATCCAATCCTGCATTATTTCCAAAATACCAGATGTTGGCTTCTTTTCTTGATACAAGAGTAAACGGTAAAAGTATAAGAAATATATATATAATAATTTTCATTGAATGATTCATTGAGTACTGTTGACAGTATCATTGATTATATCTTCCTCTTGTAATGGTAACTTTTTCACATTTTCACGCATAAAAAACATTCCACCAACTATTACCTGTATCAAATAATTTACACCATGAGTTAATGTAGCATAAGCCAATGCTTCTTCACTTGGCATTCCATAAAAGTTTTCCATTGCCTTTTGTATCAATACGTGATAAATTCCAATTGCACCAGGTGAAGGAGCTATTGTGACACCAATACCTGAGATTACAATTAACAATACTGCATCACTAAATCCAAGATGCAATTGGTTTTGGAAATCAAATGAAAAGAACATTAAAAACATTGGTATTGTATAGCAAAACCAAATTGCAATAGATTCTATACTCAACTGAAAATATTTTGAAGGTGATTTGATGATAGCAAATCCTTTTAAGAACTTCTCAAATAAACCACTGATTTTGTCATAGAAATTTTGTGATATTGGTTTCAGTATTATTCTGATTAAAAACCGAAAGACAGGTGGATAAAAACTGATAATTCCTACAAAGATTATTAGACCAACAATAGTAATAACCTTATTAACATCAAATTCCGTAAATGCTGTAATTATTTTATTGCTTAAAAAGAAAAAGACCAATGCAAATATAATTAAAAGAGCAATAACATCTATTACTCTTTCGACAATAATTGTTGCAAAAGTGCTGGTATATGAAACTTTTTCCCTTCTGGCATAAACATAAGGTCTTATGAACTCACCACCACGTGGCAACACACAGTTAAATAAATATCCAATCATAACTGCTGAAAATAGATTCCAGGTAGATGCCGATTTCACTTTCAATGCCGGTTCGAGCATTGTTTTCCAACGCATGGCTCTAATCCAGTGAGACAAAAGGATTACGGGTATGGAAAGAAGTACCCATAAATAATTTGCATTTAACAGGATGTCCCAAAGCTCCGAGAAATTGATATCAAGAGTGGCATACCACACCGAAACAGCTATTAGTACTGCCGAGATGGAGAACCTGATTATTTTTTTATTTCTTTCGATCATTAAATTATTTTAAAATTCTAAAGCAGAAAAGAAGATTTTTCAATTCTACTATTACAGTATCAATTACTAACGTTAAATCCCAAATAGGATTCTTTTAACACTATCCACAACTTTCAAGTCGTGGTTAAAAAGTCTATGTGGTCTTGGCTTCAGCCAAAAATATTTGTTGAACTAAAGCCCATAAACTTCTCCACAATTATCCACAAGTTACAAACTCGTGGCTAATAAATTCTTTAAATGTAAAATCCTTTCTTCATAAAAATTTCAATTACCAATTATCAATTAACCATTAACTCTTGGATTACTCATTCTCCGGTTTTGCTTTCATAATATGCCAAATCATATAAACCATTAATACAGCAAACATTACGATAGCAAGAACCTCAGCGCCCCATGTTTCGGGCCACAAATCTGTACCTAATGCCACCCGTATATCTGTCATATTCAAACCTTTCAGGGAGAATTTTATTAAAGCTCCGAGAACTCCGAATATCGCCGCACCGGCAATAAATCCTGATGCAATCAGTGTTCCTCTTTGGTCTCTTGCCTTGACTAATCCTTCATCCTTATTGCTTCTCTTAATAAAATAGGAAATTATTCCACCTAAAAGAAGTGGTGAGTTTAACTCTAATGGCAGATACATTCCTAAAGCAAATGCTA